>CAMWUM010000080.1 GCA_947177435.1 uncultured Muribaculaceae bacterium | reverse complement strand
CGAGATGACAGTGGCATATTTCCACAACAACCAGACCGACTCAGACATGATGCTGGTCGACGTCAACGGCGACGGCACATTTGACTACGTGGCCGATGCCGACGGCAACTATTACGCCGACACTGTGATGGGCACCGTATTTACCGTCGACGATGTGGAGGCTCAACTCTCTGACGGCACCTACCTGGCTGCCAATGGCGAGCCCGACCCGGTGCTTGACAACGGCGAAAGCTACCTCAACGATATAGTCACCGTATAGACCTATTATAAATAATGTTTTACTCAGTCACTTGCAAGAATCCCGACTGCGGCAAGCGGTTCAAGATAAGAGGCCCGCTAAAGGCCGGAGTGCATAAGGTGGGCTGCCCGTTCTGCTCTAAGAAAATGAGCGTGCGCATCAAGGGCGAGACCCAGCAGGAAAGCGCCCCTCAGCCCAGGCAGACCGCCGACAACGTCTCCACCCCCGAACAGGTACGTAAGAAATACGAGCAAACCCTCGCATCGATGCAAGCCTCTTACGCCAAGAAGCAGGCTGCCCTAAAAGAGACCTACGAGAAGAAGCGTGCCGCTCTGAAGGCTGCCTTTGACAGCCAGCGCTCGGCCAACGAGGCCGAGTACGCCAAGGCCAAGGCTGCTGTCGAGGCCGAGATGCAGACCGCACTCAACGCAGCAGCCCGCCGCGCGCAGTCCGCCAAGGCGCAGGAAAAGAAAGTCGAGGCCGGCAATGATGCTGCGAAGGGCAAGCATATTGAGACGATCGACTGGACCAAGATGGCCCTCGGCATGAATGGCGGCGTAATGCAGCCAGCCGAACCATCACAGCACACCACGCCCAAGCCTGCGGCCAGGACTGAGAGGCCATACCTGATTGCCAACCACAAGGACACCGGTCGGCAGGTGAGGTTCGTTTCTGACGAGTGCGGACGCCCGTTCGGCTCTGCCGACCACCGCGGAGCGGGCCCGTCGACCGAAAAGGCGTATCTCAAGGCTGGCTCCAACACCATCGGCCGCTATGACCCTATGACTCCGTCTGACATTGGCATCGACGGCCTATACGACAGCCGCATGAGCCGCTGCTCGACCTGCATTGAGGTGACTAAGACGCCGCAGGGCTACAAGTTCGCGTTCATTCTCAGGAATTCGAAAAATCCAGTGCTGTGCAACGGCCTGATGATGGTGGCCAATACGCCTTATCCCATCAATTACGGCGCCGACATCATAATGGGCGAGACACGATTCACGCTCATGTGCGAAATGTAAACCTTAATCTGACGATATGCCCATTAAGATAAAATGCTCTAAATGCGGTAAGGCTTTGACGGTCAATACCCACGACAAGGCTGGTACGTTCAGGGTCAAATGCCCCGAATGCGGAACGGCGCTGAAATTCAGCGTCGGCCAGCCTAAGGCTTCCAATCCTGCCGGCGCCCCTCAGCCGCCCAGGGGTGCCGGTGTGCCTCAGCCTCCGGTGATTGGCAAGTTTGAGGTGTCGAAGGTGCACGATGCCGTTTGCCCTGTGTGCGGGCGCCCCACAAAGGTTGAGTTAACCAAATGTGGGCCACAAGTGATAAAGTGTGGTAACTGTGAAAGTTTCCTCACGGCTGAAGGCTATCGTGGAACTGTTGTGTTGGGGGGAGGTAATGGTGTCTTCACGGGCGACATGCGCCGGGGCATCATCCGCGTGCACAAGAGCGGACTGGGCAAGATGTTCGGCTCGGCTCCACAGATGATGCTGCGTCCCGGCAGTAACATCATCGGTCGCTACGACAGCATGGCCCCCTCTGACTTCAGCCTCAACGACAGGGCCGTGAGCCGCCGCTCGGTAGAGATTTTTGTAGATTCCAACCCCGTCGACGGCATCACCTTCAAACTCACCGTGCTCAAAGCCGCCAACCCGGTCTACCACAATGGCCGCCCTATGAACGTAGGCGACGCCCTCGCGCTGAAGTTTGGCGACACTATCCGGCTCGGAACCACCACCCTCGACTTCATACCCGAACACAAATAGACGCACCAAGCACATGCAAATATTTCTCAAGCAAGCACGATCGTTTCACCAGCTTGGAGAGCGCGCCAACCAGGAGGATGCGCGTTACCCCGACTACGACTTCCCGCCGGCCGACCAGCGGGTGTTCGTGGTGTGCGACGGCGTGGGCGGCCACGATTGCGGTGAAATCGCCAGCGCCAGCGTGTGCCGAGGCTTTGCCGAATATACCTCAGACGAGCGTCCCGACCTGTCGTACCGCATAAAGGACTTCCAGTACGCTCTGGGACAGGCCTATCATTCGCTATACCAGGAGATTGAACGCACTGGCATCACCAACATGGGCACAACGCTCACGTTTGCCTTCTTCCACGCCGACGGCGTGACGCTGGCACACATGGGCGACAGCCGCATCTACCAGATACGCCCGGGCATCGGCGTGATATATCGCAGCAACGACCACTCGCTGGTGGGCGAGCTTGTGCGCAAGCGCGAGATGACGCAGGCCGAGGCCGAGGCTTCGGAGTTCGGCAACGTCATCACCCGCTGCATCACGGCCGTGCCCGAGGGTCGCGATTTCCCCAAGGCCGAGATCTACGAGTCGAACGACGTGCAGCCCGGTGACATTTTCCTACTCTGCACCGATGGCGTGCTCAGTTCGCTGCCTGAGTCTGACCTCGTAACATTCCTGGCCAATCCCCAGGCCTCGCTCGCAGACAAGGCCACGCTGCTGGCCGCAGAGTCGGAGTCGAGTTCTGACAACAATACGGCTTACCTCGTTGAGGTCGACAGCGTGATTAACGATCGCGGCGATTCGGGCTTATTCCGGCGCATCACGGAGGCTGGCCCAAAGTTCAAGCGCTCCAGCCTGCTCGACGAGCTTTTTGACTGAAACGCAAAAAAAAATTGGTAGGTGGCGTCAGATTTTTCCTAACAGGCAGTCTTTGTTATCAGAAACAAATTTTTTAATTTTGCAAAACGATATGAAAAATTCGGATCTTAAAAAAGAAAGATTTAAGAAAGGTGCCATAGCCACTGGCATCGCCGTCGGCGCCACAGCCTCCACCGGGGGCGCCGCCTACGCCGCTGCCTCTGTTATGAGTGATGATGTGGAAATGCCATCTGAGCCGCTGCCTGAGATTGAAGAGGAGGTGGACGTTGATGTGGAATACCCGCAGGACGACGCACCCGCCGATGAAGATATTTTTGTGACTGCTCCCCAGTCTGTTTACAATGTATATGCCAATCCGGCGCCCGAAGCAGCCGCCCCGGCTCCGGCAGTCGACGTTGACGCCGTGCCGCTGGTGCCTGAGCCAGAGGGCGAGACTGGTCCGGAATTAGTGGAGTTTATGTCGGCTGAGGTTGAGCCCGAAGTTATGTCGTTTGACGAATACGCGCCTGCGGATGCCATCATAGCTCCTGACGAGCAGGATTTTTCTGGCATCGTCCCTGGCCAGTTGACTGATATGTACTTGGCGTCAGAGGATGTGGCTTGCGAGCCTGACCTGGCCGATATGTATGCCCCTTGTGACGACTTGGACGGCGCTGACGATGAAATCCTCGACTTAGGCATGGACTTCGATACGCCTGAACTCCCTGAGCATGACTTCGCTGACTCAATCCTCCAATAATATATCTAACCATTTGAATATAAATCAATAAACATACATCCGATGAAAAAACTGTATTTCTTCCTCGTAGCCATAGCAGTGGCCATGATTTGCCCGTGCCTGGCATCGGCCCAGCAGACTCAATCGCAGGTCTCCGACAGCATTCAGGCTATCTATAACAAGGCCAAGGCCGGCGACGCCGATGCCCAGAACACCGTGGGCGTATGGTACTACGAAGGTCGCCACAAGCTCCCCGTCAACTATCAGGAGGCCACTAAGTGGTGGAGCCGTTCGGCTAAGCAGGGCAACGCCCTGGCCACCGGCAACCTCGGCATCTGCTATGCCGAAGGTAATGGCGTGGCCCAGAACTACGAGAAGGCTACCAGCCTGCTCAACAAGTCGCTCAAGACCGGCAAGAACAAGGCACTCTTTGACAAGTGCGTCAAGCTCGCCGACGACAATAAGCAGTTCTACTGCCTGTACGTGGCCAAGTGCTACGTCGACGGCATCGGCACCCCCAAGGACCTCAACCGCGCCATCGCATATTACGAGAAGGCCGCCAACCTCGGCTCGACCGACGCTATGCGCGACGTTGCTCTCCTCTATATGAACACCAACCGTCCTGCCAAGGCTTTCCCCTGGTTTGAAAAGGGCATGGACAGCGACATCGTGTGCCTTTTCTATTATGGCAAGATGCTTATGGAGGGCAACGGCGTGAAGAAGGACGAGCAGAAGGGCTTCAACGCTCTGCTCTCTGCCGCTAAGAAGAACTATCCTATGGCTATGTACTGGGTGGGCGCAGCCTACTATGACGGCAACGGCGTGGTGCGTAGCGCCGAGCAGGGCGCCGAGTGGATGATCAAGGCTGCCAACGCCGGCGTCGGACAGGCTCAGTACCGCCTCGGCATGGCTTATGTCTACGGCCTGGGCGTTGACATCGACTTCGACCTCGCTTCCCGCTGGTTTGCCGTTTGCTCCACTAAGGGCGGCTTCGGCGCTGACTTCCAGAAGGCTGTCAACCCTGGCGGCGAACTCTTCCACACCTCGTACCACACCTACCTCAAGGGCCTGAAGTACTACTACGAGAAGGACTACAACAACGCTATCGACGCATTCAAGAGCATCAAGAAAGACAATGCCAAGGTGTACAAGATGGAAGGCAAGGCTATGGAAGGCTACATCCTCCTCAACCCCGCATACGCCAAGCACAACACTAAGAACGGCCTTAAGCTCCTGCAGGAAGCCGCCGAGCTCAACAACTCGCTCGCTCAGTACCTGCTCGGCATGATCTACGATGGCGGTGCCGAGGGCATCCAGAACGTTGTTGAAAAGAACGTGCCCCTGGCCATCTCTTACCTCGAGAAGGCTGCCGCCAAGCACTACGGCCCCGCCGCTTGCTACCTCGGCGACATGTACTTCGAAGGCCGTGGCGTGCAGCAGAGCTACTCCACCGCCGTTGACTACTACATGAGCGTAAAGGCCATGCTCACTCCCGGCGCCCAGAAGCGTCTGGCCGAGTGCTACGAGAACGGCCTCGGCGGACTCCCCGTCGACAAGGCCGAGGCTCAGTCGATCCTCAACGAGCGCATCGGTGGCCTCCGCGACATCCTCAAGTATGTCCCCCTCAACTAATCTCCGACTCACTCCCATACTGGCAGGCAGGCGCTCAGCGCCTGCCTGTTTTGTCGTATAGTGAATATTTTTCATGGGACGTTGTGCGCGTATGGGAAAAAGTTAGTAACTTTGCATAAAGAAGTTTACCCTATATGCGCAGCGCCAATCACATCGATATATTTTTTTCCTTATTGAGGTCGGGTCTTTACGGCGAGCCCGTGCCGGAGACGGAGTTGCCCGACAGCATTGATTGGAGGGTGATAGCCGCCTTGGCCAAGAAGCATACAGTGCAGGGCATTATCATCGAGAGTGTCGAGTATCTGCCCGAGCATCTTTGCCCGTCAGCAGAGACTTACGCTAAGATGCAGCGGTTTGCGTTGGGGCTTATCCAGGCCAACGCGGTGGTGGACAAGACCGTCGCGCGCCTCGTTAGTTTTTTTGAACCTTATGGCATACACGGCGTGCTGCTCAAGGGGCAGGGCGTGGCGCGATATTATCGCAAGCCCCCGATGAGGCACAATGGCGACATTGACTTCTACGTAGGCAAGAAAAACTACAAGAAGGCGGTGGCCGTATGTAATGAAAAGTTGGTCAAGGAAAAGAATGATTGCGGTGAGACTGACCAGCATTTCGCCTTCTTCATCGGCAAAATCCCCATTGAACTCCATCGCCTGGCCACGAGGGTCTATTCGCCTCGGCGTAATAAGCGGATGCAGCGTTGGATAGTCGACCAGCTCGAGCATTCGCCCGACAGGCGTGCATTGGCCATCGATGGCGTCGAAGTCACCCTCCCATCTTACGATTTCGACGCGATATTTATATTCTACCATGGTTGGCGCCATTTCATCACCGGAGGCATCGGGCTTCGCCAGCTGTGCGACTGGGCAATGGTGTTCTGGTCGCATTACGATGATATTGACATCGAGCGGCTTATTGAAAATATCCACGCGTTTGGCATAACCAACGGCTGGAAACTGTTCGCCTGCATCGCTGTCGAACACCTCGGCTTGCCTGCAGATAAAATGCCCCTTTATGACCCTGCGTTTAGCAAAAAGTCGGAGAAGGTGTTGGAGGAGATACTTTCAGGCGGTAACTTCGGCTACTATTCCGAGGACTATATGGCTCTCCCTGCCAGCAGGTCGAGTCTGGCATACTCATTGCGTAAATTTCGCAGTGCCGCTAACTATTTCTTCACTCTCTTCCCCCTGATGCCCGCAGAATCCACATTCCTATTTTTCAACCGCCTATATATAGGTACGATTGCCGTCGCCAAGCGTGCCATTAGCGGTAAATGAGTTTCTGTTCTCCCAATTTTCCCAACCCTCCCATTCCCCTAAATTGATCCACTACATCAAATACCTCTGGCGCATCATCGCGGGTTCCCGCCGCGTCATCTGCCTGCGCACCCTGCTTGGCATCATCAGGGTGGGCGCCGTGCTGGCGTTCATTTGGCTGAGCAAGACCGCCATTGACTGCGCCACCGGCCGCGTCGAGTCCACCTCGGCTGCACTCGCCGGATGGTTTGGCATGATGGTGGCGTGCATGCTTGTCGAGGTCGTCCTCTCGCAGTGGGTGCGATATATCGAGTCGTGCGCCACACTGCAGATGAACAATCGCGTCAACCGCCGGCTGTTCAACACCCTCATGACCCTCCCCCTCGTCCACGGCCAGCAGGGCTTCCACAGCGGCGACATGCTCAACCGCCTCACCCTCGACGTCCGCACCGTCTCATCGTTCGCCATCTCGCAGTTCCCCTCCTTGGTGGTGATGGTCGTGCAGCTGCTGGCCTCTTTCGCCTTCCTCGCTTGGCTCAACCCTTGGCTGGCCCTCGCTCCGGTGATCGTAATGCCCCTTTGCCTGCTGGCAGGCAAACTCTTCTTCAAGCGCCAGCGCCTCCTCACCTCTCGGATACGCCAGGGCGAAAGCGAAATGCACGTATCTATCCAAGAGGGGCTTAAGCACCGTATGGTGCTCCGCTCGCTCGAGTGCGTCCCGCAGATGGACAGCCGCCTCGGCTCTATCCAGCAGCAGCTCGACTCCTCCAACCGCGAACAGACGCGCCTCTCCGTGGCCAGCAGCGCTATGGCCCGCACAGGCTTCGCCATAGGCTTCCTCACAGCCTTCGGTTTTGGCATCTTCAACCTCCAGGCCGGCGTCATCACATTCGGCACGATGACCGCATTCATCCAGCTCGTCAACCGCATACAGCATCCCATCGCCAACATCGTGGGCTACATCCCCGCCTTCATCTCCACCTCAGTCGCCATCGACCGCCTGCGCGAGATCGACGTGCCACAGCCAGGCGGGCATCGCCAGGATCAGCCCCTTACGCGCGCGGGCGTGCGCGTACAGAATTTATCATTCAGATATGATGACGACGGCCGTGACATCCTCTCCTCATTTAGCCACGACTTCGCTCCAGGCAGCCGCACCATGATTGTGGGCTCCACCGGAGCAGGCAAGACCACCCTCATCAAGCTCCTGCTCGGCCTGCTCAAGCCCGACGACGGCACCATCGAGATCTACGGCGACGGCAAGAGCCAGCCCGTATCCACCGCCACGCTCAGCAACTTCGTCTACGTCCCCCAAGGCAACTCCCTCCTGCACGGCACCATCCGCGACAATCTGCTTCTGGCAGCCCCCGAGGCCACCGACCAGCAACTCGCTCAGGCGCTCCATACCGCCGCGGCCGACTTCGTGTTCGACCTCCCGCAGGGACTCGACACCTCGTGCGACGAAGCCGGTGGCGGCCTAAGCGAAGGCCAGGCCCAGCGCATAGCCATCGCCCGCGCCCTGCTGCGCCCCGGCTCAATCCTGCTCCTCGACGAGTTCAACAGCGCCCTCGACTCCGCCACCGCCTCCACCCTGATGCAGCGCCTCTCCGCCGACCGCCCCGCCTCCCCCATGATACAGTCGGCTAAAAAAAAAT
>CAMWUM010000079.1 GCA_947177435.1 uncultured Muribaculaceae bacterium | reverse complement strand
CACAGTTTCCTCCTGACGGGTGCAGGTTATATAGGAGTAGGTGGGCATCTCGATCGGGCGGCCGGCTTTCAACTCCTTGAGGTGGGCGGTGAGCAGCGACCACTCGATGGCGTCGGGTTCGTCGAAGTTGATTTTTGAACGCTCTTCGACGGGCACGTGGCTCGAGTCCTTGTAATACGCGTCCTGCGGCAGGACGGCCACCTCGCCCAGGGGGAGGCTGTTGATGATTTTGTTTACGACGGTGGTTTTGCCAGATCCGGTGCCGCCGGCTATTCCTATGATGAGCATTGCTGTAAGTGTAAGGGCGTTATTCCTCGGCAGCCTCCATTTCAGCCTCAGCGGTTGCGGGCTTGGCTATGTTGGGGAGCTCGAGGCCAAGGTTGTGCTTCTTGTTGATTACTTTGAGCCACAAGCCGATAAGGAGGGCAGCAACGCCCAGGCCTGCAAGCATGACCAGAGGCCACGTGTAGTTGTAGCTTACGGCGGCCACCTCTTCGGTCATCGTGCCGTTGGCGAGGTCAGCGGCGATTTCGGGGTTGGTGTTATCGAGCACCTTGCCGATGAGGAGGGGGAAGAGCCAGAGTCCGATGTTTTGAATCCAGAATATGAGAGCGTAAGCCGAACCAATGATTTTAGCGTCGACGAGCTTGGGTACTGAAGGCCAGAGCGAAGCGGGCACGAGCGAGAATGATGCGCCGAGCACGAGGATGGTAAGGTAGGCTACCACGATGCCGCCCACGGCATTGCCCTTGAACATCGGGAGAACGAATGCGAAGGTGAGGTGGCAGAGGATGAGCAGCAGGGAGCCGAATACGAGCATCGAAGCCGCTTTGCCCTTATGGTCAACGTATTTGCCAAGAATGGGGGTGATGCCCACAGCCAGCAGCGGGAATACGGCGAACACCGCAGCAGCGCTTTGGCACATGTAGCCCATCCAGCAGTAGGCCACAAGCGCTGCGACCGCGAGGGAGAGCATGCCATATTTCATGCCTTTCTTATTGGAGAAATTGCTTACGAAGGCTGCCGCAGCAGCAACGAGCATGACGATGTACTGTATCACGGTCTCAGTGTCCGAAGCCCAGAAACTATCCGCAGCCGGGGCGGTGAACTCGATGTTGCACTGCAGCATATTGACGGCGTACTTCTGGAAGGGGAAGATGGCCGAATAGTAGAGGACGCAAAGCATGGCCACAAGCCAGAAGCCGCCGCTGCGCAGGATTTGGCCGATGTCGCTGATTTTGAACGGCTCGTCCTTTTCCTCAGCCATGTGTGTCTGCGAATCCAGCTTCTTATCCATGAAGAAGTACACGATGAACATTATCAGCGCGATCATCAGCAGTACTACGCCGAAGGCCACCGAGTTGCTGACCTTGGGCGTGCCGGTGATGTTGGCGAAGAGGGGCGAGAATATCATACAGGTGGCCACGCCCAGGCGCGCGAGTGCCATCTCCGAGCCCATGGCCAGAGCCATCTCACGGCCCTTGAACCACTTGACGATGCCGCGGCTGACGGTGATTCCGGCCATCTCCACGCCACAGCCGAATATCATAAAGCCGATGGCTGAGAGTTTGGCGCTGGCGGGCATGCCTTTGTAGAATGGCGACACGCCGAGTTCGTCAAAGCCGGGTATGTAGTTGAGGTGATTGGTGAACCAAACCTCGAGGCTGCTGCCAGCAAACATATCGGTGACGGCGTACCAGTTGATGGTGGCGCCAATGAGCATGACGGCGCCGGAAAGTATGGCGGTAAATCGCACACCCATCTTGTCGAGGATAATGCCCGCGAAGATGAGGAAGAAGATGAATACGTTGAGGAACGTCTCGCTGCCTTGCATGGTGCCGAAAGCGGTGTTGTCCCAGCCGAGCTCGCTCTGCACGAGGTTCTTAATCGGGGACATTACGTCCATGAAGATGTAGCTGCAAAACATGCCCAGGGCCAGCAGGAGGAGCGCCGTCCAGCGCGCCCATGCCTTGTCATTGAGCATTTGTGGTGCCTTGTTAGTCATAAGCTGTAATGTTTGGTCTATTAAAATTTTTGCAAATGTAGCCATTTTCCGCTTAACGCCGAAATTTTTTAGCAAAAAAGACGCGCAGCCATTGATTTGGCTGCGCGTCAATTATTGCTATTGAGTTAAATTCTCGATTACTTGCTGACCTTGAAGCGGTCGATGCCGTCGCGGAGGTAGGCCACGCACTGGCGCGCGGCGGCGATGCCGGCGTTGATATTGGCCTCGGCGGTCTGCGCGCCCATCTTCTTGGGAGTGAAGAACACTCGGTCGCCAACCTTGGGTTTGAGTTCGTCGGCGCAGTCGGGCTTGATGTCGGCCACGTACTTGAGGTCGGGGCGCTCGGCCAGTGCCTGCATCAGTCCGTCCTCGTCGATCACTTCCTTGCGGGCGGTGTTGATGAGCACGCCGCCCTTTGGCATGAGGGTGATGAGGTCGCGGCCTATTGACTTCTTGGTCTCAGGGGTGGCGGGGATGTGGATCGATACGAACTCGTTGTTCTTGTACAGATCCTCGACACTATGCACGGGAGTTACGCCAGCCTCGGTCATAGCCTCGTCGGGGCAGTAGGGGTCGAGAGCCATCACGTCCATGCCGAATCCCTTGGCGATGCGGGCCACGTTGCGGCCCACCTGGCCAAAGGCTTGTATGCCCAAGCGCTTGCCTTTGAGTTCTGTGCCCGAGGTGCCGTTGTACATATTGCGGATGGCCATTACGGTCATGCCGAACACGAGTTCGGCCACCGCGTTGGAGTTCTGGCCGGGGGTATTCTCAACCACCACGCCGTGTGCTGTGGCGGTGGCCAGGTCGATGTTGTCGTATCCGGCGCCTGCGCGTACCACCACCTTGAGTTGCTTGGCAGCGTCAAAGACGTCATTGTCGACAATGTCGGAGCGCACGATCAGGGCGTCGGCGTCGGCCACGGCGTCGAGCAGCTGTTGGCGATCTGTGTATTTCTCAAGCAGGCAGAGCTCGTAGCCTGCCTCTTCGGCCACTTTGCGAATGCCGTCGACTGCGACTGCGGCAAAGGGTTTCTCGGTTGCAACTAATATCTTCATTGCGATGGTGGATTAGTGTTGGGCTTCGAAATCTTGCATGGCCTGTACCAGAGCCTTTACGCTCTCGAGGGGCAGAGCATTGTAGAGCGACGCGCGGAAGCCGCCGACTGAGCGGTGGCCCTTGATGCCTACCAGGCCGCGGGCGGTGGCAAAGTCGACGAAGTCCTTTTCCAGTTCCTTGTATTCGGGCTTCATTACGAAGCAGACGTTCATAATCGAGCGGTCGGCGGGGTCAGTGACGGTACCGACGAACATCTTCGACGAGTCGATGGCGTCATACAGCACGGCGGCCTTCTCCAGGTCTCGGCGCTCGAGTTCCTTGATGCCGCCGAGTTCCTTGTAATAGCGCAGGGTCTGCAGGGCCGAGTAGATGGGGAGCACCGGGGGAGTATTGAACATCGAGCCCTTCTTGATGTGGGTGCGGTAGTCAATCATCGTGGGCAGGGGGCGGTCAACGTGGCCTAGGGCGTCATCGCGGACAATGACGATGGTGACGCCGGCAGGCGCGAGGTTCTTTTGCGCGCCGGCGTAGATGGCATCGTACTTGGATATGTCTATCGGGCGTGAGAAGATATCAGAGCTCATATCGGCCACCAGGCGGCAGGGCACGTCGGGATCGTAGCGCATCTCGGTGCCGTAGATGGTGTTGTTGCTGGTGTAGTGGAAATAGTCAACGTCAGCGGGTACGGTGTAGCCCTTGGGGATGAAGGTGTAGTTCTCGGGCTCAGAGGTGGCGAGTACCTCAACCTCGCCGAAGAGGCGGGCCTCCTTGATGGCGTTGTGGGCCCATGTGCCGGTGTCGATGAAGGCTGCCTTGGTGCGCAGCAGGTTCATCGGTATCATATAGAATTGCGTCGACGCGCCGCCGCCAAGCCATAGTACGGAGTAGCCTGCGGGCACGTCGAGGAGCTCCTTGACCAGGGCGGTAGCCTCGTCGATTACAGCCTGGAACTCCTTGCTGCGGTGAGAAACTTCGAGGATTGAGAGGCCGGTGTCAGCGAAGTTGAGGACTGCGTCGGCCGTGGCCTTGATGGTCTGCTGGCTCAGGATTGACGGGCCGGCATAGAAGTTATGTTTTTTCATGATACTCTATTTAGATAATGAGTAAATAATTCATACGGCAAATTTAAACAATTAAAACGCAAAACCCAAATTTTTCCCCGAAAAAAGCTGTTTTATGATATTTTAATAGTGAATATTTGTTTTGGGGGTTAATGTTTATTAACTTTGCGCAAAATTTGCGAGGTTGCAATTTAATATGGCAAAAAAGAAGTCAAACAGGATATCCACATTGGGTTCGCAGGCCACTTCGGTCATCAGCGTCACGCTGGTGCTCTTAATCGTGGGGCTGCTCGTGGCTGTCGGAACGGCCGCCAAGCGTGCCACCGACAGCGTGATGAGCCAGGTAGCGGTCATCGTCAAGGCCGACCTCTACGCTACCGACGCCGAGAAGGCCGAGCTATACGCCATGCTCGTTGGCGCCCCTTACAGCGCCGATGTCAAGCACACCACGGCCGAGCAGGTGTTTGCGCAGGAAATGGCCTACAATGCCGAGGAACTGCAGGCCTTGGGAGAAAATCCGTACAGTGACGAGTACGAGGTGACGCTTGCGCCCGCTTACGTGCATCCCGACAGCGTGCGCATGATTGGCGACCAGTTGATGCTATACGGTAGCGTCGATGAGGTGGTGTCGCAAGTCGATGTGGTCGCTGACCTCCACCGCGTTGCCGGCAAGGTGTCGATAGCCCTGGGCATCGTAGCACTTGCCTTGTTGGCTATATCACTCGTACTTATATATAATACGGTCAGCATAGCTGTTTACGCGCGCCGCTTCGTCATACGCTCGATGCAGCTGGTGGGCGCCACAGCCGGATTTATCCGCAGGCCCTTCATCCGCTCGGGCATCGTGTGGGGCGTCATCTCCGGCGTGGCCGCGTCGCTGCTGCTTTTCGGTGGCTGGATGTACTTGCGCGGTTCGTACCCCGAGGCTGCCGCCCTGGTCAGCGGCGCCGACATCGTCTGGATGTGCGCGGCGATGCTGTGCCTGGGCATGCTCATTTGTGGGCTCGCTGCCTACTTCGCCACCACGCGCTACCTGCGCGCCACGCTTGACCAACTCTACGCATCTTGACAACATAATAGGTTAGATAACAACATACTTAGCATAATGGCTACACCTCAAAAGAAGAATTACAATTACGCCGCGGGCCGCAGGACGGCACCCATCCAGGCCTCTGAGGCCAAGAAAGGCGTAATAGCCGAAAGCGAGCAAGACAAACCCTTGCTGCGCAACAATTTCCTGCTCGTAATCATCGCCGGAGTCATGATCATCCTTGGCTTCATCCTCATCAGCGGTTCGCCTACGGGCATCGACGAGTACAACCCCGACATTTACAGTACGCGCCGCATCGTGGTAGGGCCTACGATTGCCTTCCTCGGATTTGTGCTTATGGCCATCGCCATCATTGTAAAGCCCAAGTCGGGCAAGAAGTCAAACGCCTAATATAATATCAATGGATTGGTTACAAGCGCTTTGGCTCGGCATCTTGCAGGGCTTGTCTGAATACCTGCCCATCAGTTCGTCGGGCCACCTCGAGATTCTCAAGCAGCTGCTTGGCGTAGACGTCGACCCCGATGCGAGTCTGCAGTTCAGCGTGATGTTGCACGTGGCTACCGTGCTGAGTACTATCGTGGTGCTCTGGCGCGAATTCGCCCCGCTCTGCAAATCGTTCTTCACATTCAAAAACGACGACAATACCCGTTACGTCCTCAAGATTTTGCTCTCGTGCATACCCGTTGCCATCGTCGGCTTCGCATTCAAGAAAGATATCGAGCGCCTGTTTGACGGCAATCTCACGGTAGTGGGCATCTGCCTGTGCGTGACGGCGGCTTTGCTGGCGTTCTCGTACTTCTTCCGCACCAGCCCGCTGACCGCCCGCACCTACAAGCCACGCGACATAACATGGCTCGACGCTTTGGTCATCGGCATCGCCCAAGCTGTGGCAGTGCTTCCCGGTCTTAGTCGCTCGGGTGCGACAATCGCCACGGGCGTGGCCATCGGCGACAAGCGCGAGAAAGTGGCCCAGTTCTCATTCTTTATGGTCATCATCCCCATCCTCGGCGAGGCTCTCCTTGACGTCAAGGATATGCTGTTCCCCGAGGCCGGCGAGCAGGCCGCACAGGCCAGCATCGGCATCGTGCCTCTAATAGTAGGCTTCCTGGCTGCGTTCATCTTCGGCTGCCTGGCCTGCAAATGGATGATTAATCTGGTGAAAAAAGGCAAACTCGTATGGTTTGCCGTCTACTGCCTGGCCGTGGGTATCATTTGCTTAATATTCTAAGTTATGAATTTCGTAGAGGGTGAAGTGTTATATATCGACAAGCCACTGGGTTGGACATCGTTTGACGCTGTCAAGCGCCTGCGGGGCGAGTTGACGCGCCGCACCGGCATACGCAAGCTGAAAGTCGGCCATGCCGGCACGCTCGATCCGCTTGCCACCGGCGTGATGCTCGTGTGCACCGGTCGCGCCACCAAGCGCATTGACCAGCTGCAGGCCGGCGTCAAGGAGTACGTGGCCACGATGGCTTTGGGCGCCACCACACCGTCGTTTGACCTCGAAACTAAGATTGACGCAACCTACCCCACAGAGCATATCACACGCGAACTCGTTGAGAACGCCCTCCGCCAGTTCGTGGGTGAGATACAGCAAGTGCCCCCGGCATATTCGGCCTGCAAGGTAGACGGCCAGCGCGCCTACCATGCTGCCCGCAAGGGTCGCGAGGTCGAACTTAAGCCCAAGACGCTGGTGATTGACCAGATAGAACTGCTTGAGTTCAGCCCCGAGTCGATCACCGTGCGGGTGGTTTGCAGCAAAGGCACCTACATCCGCGCCCTGGCCCGCGACATCGGCCGCGCCCTCGGCTCGGGCGCCCATCTGACGGCCCTGCGCCGCACCCGCGTGGGCGACGTCGACATCGCCGACTGCCTGACGATGCCCCAGGCCGAGGAGCTTATTCGCACAGTGGAAATACAGCTTCCGCCCGCAGAAACTGAGGCTTAACGCCCAACGCCTAACACCCAAAATCTAAAATCTAACGCTAAAGTCTAAAAAACTAACGTCTCTAAATATGAAGTTGTCGCAATTTAAATTTCGCTTGCCTGAAAACCTGATTGCCCAGTACCCCATGCCCAACCGCGACGAGTGCCGCCTGATGGTGGTGCACCGCAAGACCGGAGACATTGAGCACATGGAGTTTAAGAACATACTCGGCTATTTTGGCGACGGCGACGTAATGGTTTTTAACGACACCATGGTATTTCCCGCGCGCCTTTACGGCAACAAGGAAAAGACCGGCGCCCGCATTGAAGTGTTTCTGCTCCGCGAGCTCAACGAGCAGAACAAGCTGTGGGACGTGCTGGTAGAGCCCGCGCGTAAAATCCGCATCGGCAACAAACTGTATTTCGGTGAGGACGAATCGATGGTGGCCGAGGTGATTGACAACACCACTTCTCGCGGACGCACGCTGCGCTTCCTCTACGACGCGCCCCACGACGAGTTCAAGGCCGCCCTTTACGCCCTGGGTCAGACCCCGCTGCCCGACTACATACGACGCGAGGCTACGCCCGACGACGCCGTAGACTATCAGTGCATCTTCGCCAGCAAGGAGGGCGCCGTCATGGCCCCCGCCGCCGGCATGCACTTCACCCGTGAGTTGCTTAAGCGCCTTGAGATACGCGGAGTGGAGCAGGGATTCCTCACTGTGCACAGCGGCCTGGGCAACTTCCGCGAAATTGACGTCGAGGACCTCACCAAGCACCGCATGGACTCAGAGCAGATCATCGTGAGCCAGAAGCTGGTCGACATGGTCAACTCGGCCAAGGACGAAGACCGCCAGGTGTGCGCCGTGGGCACTTCGGTGCTGCGCGGCATTGAGAGCGCCGTGAGCATGAACGGGCATATGAAGACCTACGACGGCTGGACCAACAAGTTCATCTTCCCCCCGTACGATTTCACCGTGGCCACCTCGCTGATCAGCAATTTCCACATGCCGTACTCGACTATGCTTATGATGGTTTCGGCATTCGGCGGATACGAGCTCGTGATGGAGGCATATGCCAAGGCGGTGGAGGAAGGATACCGATTTGGCGCCTATGGCGACGCAATGTTAATACTTTAGTTGGCGTTTTGCGTTAAATTAGGT
>CAMWUM010000078.1 GCA_947177435.1 uncultured Muribaculaceae bacterium | reverse complement strand
CGTGGTCATCATCTTCAACCCCGCCGACATCACCGGCCTCGTAACCCTGCTCTACTCCGGCATCAAGCCCAACCAGCTCACCACCCTCGCCGCTCTCGACAGCTCGCGCCTGCAGAGCGCCCTTGCCAAGCACTTCGGCATCGAGCAGTACAAGGTTGAGAACTGCTGCACCTTCGGCGGCCACGGCGAGCAGATGGCTGTGTTCGCTTCGCCCGTCACCATCGACGGCACCCCGCTGCTCGACATCATCGGCACCGGCAAGACCGTCAACGGCGTTGCCCTCAGCGAGGAGCAGTGGGCCGAGATGAAGAAGGCCGTGACCCAGGGCGGCGCCGCCATCATCAAGCTCCGCGGCCGCTCTTCGTTCCAGAGCCCCTCTTACATGTCGGTTGAGATGATGCAGGCTGCCATGGGCGGCGCTGAGTTCAAGTGGCCCGCAGGCTGCTACGTAGCCAGCGAGAAGTACCACCACATCATGATGGCCATACCCTCGCGCATCACCAGCGACGGCGTTTACACCAAGGTTGTCACCGGCACCGCTCAGGAGATGGCCGACCTCGACAGCAGCTACGCTCACCTCTGCGCCCTCCGCGACCAGGTGATCGGCATGGGCATCCTGCCTCCCGTCGAGAAGTGGGGCGAGGTTAACCCCAACCTGGCTTAATCCAGCTTTCGCAAGCATAAGCGGCGCGGCCCGATGCGGCCGCGCCGCATTTTTTTGATGTCGGCGTCACCTTTTGCCTACGAGATGTGTCTTATATATGAGATGTCTCGAAAACAATCCGAATATTAACTATATAAATCAGATACTCATGCACCAATTAATCAACGACTTAGTACCCATTTTCATCTGCGTGGTGCTCCCCGTTTCGATCGTGCTCATCTACTATCTGGCATCAATCAACAGAGAGAACAAACGCGCCAAGGTGCTCATAAAAGCGATCGAGGCCAACAACAACATCGACGCCGACAAGCTGGCCGAGGCTATGCGCAAGCCCAAAAAGTCGGCCCGCGAGATCCTCAACAGGCGCTTAATGTACGGATGCCTATTCACCGCCCTCGGTCTTGCGCTTTTGATATTTGGCACCACATATTCCTTCCCACTGCATATGGCTGACGAACATAACTTCATTATGTTCTCATCGGTAGTATGCCTTGGCATAGGTGTCGGCTTTGTCGCCACGTATTTCTTTACCCGCAAGTCGGTGGACAAGTAACGGATGACGCGCGAGCAATTCATATCGTACGTTGAGGCATCGCAGGAGGCGTTCAGGCGCTTCCTGCTGGCCCTTTGCTGCGGCAACCACGCCCTGGCCGACGACATCGCGCAAGAGTCATACATCAAAGCCTACCTCGCCAGCGACAGGCTCACCGAACCGGAGAAGTTCAACTCCTGGCTGCGACAGATAGGCTACAATACATTCATCAACCAAGCCCGCGCCCTCAAAGCCAGCACCGACCTCGACGCCGCCGCTGACATCCCGGCGTCCGAAATCACTGACGGAGCCTTCCAGTACGAAGCCCTCTACGCCGCCCTTCGCCGCATGCCCGACAAGGAGCGCACGGCCGTGATTTTATTCTACATTGACGATTACCCCATAAAGAAAATTGCCGACATCGTGGGCGCCTCACAATCCGCAGTAAAACAGCACCTGTCGCGAGGGCGCGCCCATCTCCGCGGCCTACTTACCAAATAGCTATGGACGACGATAAGATCAAAGACATTCTGAAAGGCTATCGCCCCGAGCTCACGCCCGACTTCCGGTTCATGGCCTCGCTCGAGCGCAAGATGGAGGCCGTGGAGTACGTCAAGCAAGAAATGCGCGCACTCCGCCGCCGCAACAAAATCGCCATGGCCGTAGCCACCGTGGCCGGCTTCGTTATGGGCGCGCTCACCACCCTGCTCGCCCCCCTCGTCACCGGCTGGGCCTCAACCTCGTCCCTCGCCATTCCATCAACCGACATAGCCATCGACTTAAACTTCCTCATCTACATAACCGCCGCCCTCGTCTCGGCCCTCTCCGCCTACAACGCCTACGAAATCACCCTGGCCCGTCTGGGCCGCCGTCAAAATTTGTAGGCGGTGCCGATGAAGCCGAAGTGGGTGGTGTAGTTGTCTTTGGAGGGGGCGCCCCAGTGGCTGGTGGGGAAGCCTGAGTAGAGGCTGAAGCTGGAGAAGCCGTAGCCGACGAAGACAATGAAGCGGTCGATCTGCATGTTGACGCCGCCTTTGAAGTCCCAGTTGAACCAGCGCGCGCCTCGGCTGCCGCTGGCGCCGGGCGACAGCGACAGGCCGGGCTCGGCGAAAAGGTAGAAGCCGGCGTCTTGGCGCTTCCAGTGCGCGATGCGGGGCGTCCTCAGCACCAAGGCCGGGGAAAACTTGAATCGCGCGGCATAGTCATAGTTCTTCTCCCAATAATATGCGTCGCCGTAATCCGGATCCCAGTAATCGATGCCCCAGTCCTCCAATTCTTCTATCTCACCGGCCATGCCGATGTTGGCCTTGATGCCGATAAAGCTGAATGGGAAATAGGCTGCGCCCAATCCAAACTCGTAACCGTCGTTGTTGAGGCCAATGAGAACGTCAGCCTCCCAATGCGAGCGGCCGTCGTCAAAGTCGATGGTCTGCGCCATCGAGCAGGCGCAGACCAGCAAACTGATTATTAATACTAACTGCCTTTTCATCAGGACTCGCGACCGATTTGGAAGGTGCAGGTGGTGGTGCCGTTTTTGCTTTTGGCGCTAATCGTAACCATCCCCGTCATAGTGGTGTCGTCAGGCAGATTGATTGTAGAGAAAGTGAATTTTACGCCATTGTCACCCACCTTTGAGGCCTTGCAGCCCAAGTTGACGAGCTCTTTGGCGTTTTCGTCAATGAAGATTTCCGAGTAGTTGGTACAGACGAGCGTAACCTCGCCGCTGTAACCACGCTTGGCCATGATCTGGCCCTGGGTATAGAAGCCGGGAGTAAACTGGACTGAGATTTCTGTTTGGTCGTAGACGGGGCATTCCCACTCCATCAACGCGGGAGTGTCGTCGCCGCACGATGCCATAGCCAGCATAGCGGCGATGACTATGATGAGCAATTTAATTCTGTTCATTATTTTTGTCTGTTAAAGATTACTGATTTGAGGAAGTCGCTGAGGTTTAGGGTATACGTTGATGACGAGCAGGCCATTACGATGCCTGCACCGGTGCTGACGTTGCTGTATCCCCAGACGGGGTCGCCCAGGCCCATGTCGCCGAAGTCGCTAATGAAGCCTTCGTCGACGTTCCAGCGGTAGACGCTCCAGTTGTAATAGCTGGGCGAGATTGAGTAGAGCTTAAACTCGTATCCGCAATCGGCCATTTCGTCTTCAAACACGGCACCGTTTATAGCGTACCTCGCGTTGTTGAATTGCAGATTGAGGGTATACGACTGACCGGAGAACTGCTTATCTGTGAAGCAGGTAAATCCAAATGCGTCATCGGCGCTGGTGATCGATTCAAACAGGCCGATATGCTCCTTGAATATCGGTTCGACCTCGTACTTGAACGTGCCCTCCCAGAACTCATAGGGACGCCATATCGAAATGCCCGGATCATACTCGGGCTCCTCCGGGAAGCCTTCGTAGGCAAACTGGTAATAGTTGACGGCGCTGGCCGGGTCGTCAATCTTCATCCTCACCTTTACGTCGAGGCGATAGACACGGCTGAGCTGGTCTTCGTAATCAAATTCCCACGTACTAGTCACGGCGGCATCCCAATCAAGCTTCGCGATGGGCACGCTCACGGGCACGACCACCTCGGCCTCGGCATGGCCGTATGTCTTGCTGTCGGCCACTATGCGTATGGAGTCGCCCTCCTGCGGGATGTAGTCGTCGCCGACTGGCGAGCCGTTGGCATATATAGTGACTGCGGCGTCGGGCACGGAAGGGTTGCGCTCGCCAGCCTCGTCGGTGAAAAGCCACGTGCGGCTGACCTGGACCTCAATGGGCTCGCCGGCAGTAATTATCGAGTTGAGGCACAGCACGGGCGCGGTGTCAATGTCGGGAGTGAAGTCCTCGTAGCATCCTGCCAGCACAAGCGGCAGCAGGGGTATAAGTAGTTTTTTCAGAATTGCCATGTGTAAGATATTGAAGGGATTATTGGCAACAGTTTCACTTTTTGGAATACGGGCACCGACGTGCCCACGTAGCCATATTCGGTCATCTGGCGCACCTCCTTGTAGGCGCGGCGTATGGCGATGGTGTTTAGGTGGCAGTATGCGTTGTAGAGGCTGAATGTCCAGAATCCGCGCCGATTTTTCACCACGCACGAGAGGTCGAGGCGGTGGTAAAACGGCAACTGGTAATTATTGACCTTGGCACGCAGCGGAGCCTCGCAGTCCGGGCCCTCCCACATCTGCGAGAGCAGAGTGAAGCGGTTGCCCGAGTGGCCCGTCCATGCGGCGTTGAGCTGCACGCGGTCGCTGACCGTCCAGTTGAGGAGCACGTTGATAGTGTGGCGATTGTCAAAGCGCGCAGGGAAAGGCTGGCCGCCATTTTTGTCGGCAAACTTACGGTCAGCCCAGGCCAGAGAATAGGAGATGTGTCCAGTCAACTTGCCGTAGACCTTCTCAACCTTCAGGTCGATGCCCTTGGCTGTGCCGCTCCCTTGCGTCAGGCGAGCGTTCCACATCTCCAGCGGCGGCTTGAGGTAGTATTCGTCGCGGTAGTCGAGCAGGTGGCGCATCCACTTGTAGTAGCCTTCGACCGATGCCGCCCACACCTTGTTGCCAGACTCCCAGTAGCCTCCGATGGCGATTTTATCCGAGGTCTGAGGTTTGAACTTGCCGGTAATAGGTATCCACTGGTCGGTGGGGAGAGCCAGATAGGTCTGCGAGAGCTGGTGCACGTACTGCGTGGCGCGGCTGTAAGCAGCCTTGACCGCGAAATTCTCATTAGGGCGGTAACTCATCGACAGGCGAGGTGAGATGCCATGCTTGGCCTTGCCGTCGATGCAGAAGAGCGAGGCGTGAATGCCGGCGTTGGCGCTGAAGCGGTCGCTGATGCGCCAGTCGTCTTCAATGTAGGCGTTGAGCTCGTTGGCGCCGTAGGCCCAGGTGGAGTCGCGAGTTTCGATTCTCGACGTCTCGGTGACGGAGAGTCGCGAGGTACGGGCCGGCAGGAACGAGTGACGGACGTAGTTTGCGCCAAACCTCACGCGCGAGCCATCCATCGGCTGCCAGTCGAAGTCGCCGCGAAATATCCAATCGTTGATATTGTTGTCGGTGCGCATACGCTCCTCGGTGGTGAGGGGCTTGCCGTCGTCTGTTTTGGCACGATATGTATCACGATGGCGCATGTCGGAGAAGAAGCGGGTGTAGGCTGCCGTGAACTCGGCCGACATTTGAGGATTGATGCGGTAATTCAGTCCAGCCTGGGCCACGAGGTTACCCCAATGGAAATCGTACCTGTCGTCCTCAGTCGAACCGTCATAGCCATCGTAAAGATTATCTTTAGAACCGGTTTTGAGCATGTCGTCGCCAAAGTAAACGCTGGCAAAGGCCGTGGCTCGGCTCGAGAATCGGTGCGTCACCTTGGCGTTGAGATCCATGAAGTAATATTGGAATCGTATCTTCTCGTCCTCCTTTGAATTGATCAAGGCAAGCATCGGCACGGTCAGCACGTCATACCACGAGCGGCGCAAGCCTACGACATAGGTTGTCTTCTTGCCAATCGGGCCCGAGAAGTTGAATGCGCCGGAGGTCAGGCCCAGGCGCAGCGAGCCGTGGTGGCCGTCAAAACTGCCGTTTTGCAGGCGTACGTCCATAAACGACGACAGGCGTCCGTCGTACTTCGCCGGCATCGACGACTTGAAAAAGTCGATGTAGCGGATGATGTCGGTATTGAATGCCGAGAACAGTCCGGCGAAGTGATTGACCTGGTACATAGGCACATTGTCGAGCATGTAGAGGTTCTGGTCGCCCTCGCCTCCGTGCACGTGCATGCCTGCCATGCCCTCGGTGCCCTCAACCACGCCAGGCTGCATCTGCAAGGCCTTGATCACGTCGGCCTCGCCGAAGAGCACGGGCGTGCTGCGCACCTCGTCGGCCGTTATCTTCTTTGCGCCTATCTCTGACGTGGCCACGGCCGGCTGTTCGAGGCGCGACACCACAACGACCTCTTGGAGCAGCGTTGCGTTGGTGTCAAGTTCGAACGTCAACGTCTCCAGCATTGGCCTCGGTGCAACCGGTTTGGCTGTCTGGGGTTTGGGACTACGCTTAAGCATCACGTCGTTGCCTTTGATCTTAAACTCGATGCCGGTGCCTTCGAACATCTCAGCGAGCACCTTCTTCAGCGGGCGGTTGGTGACCTTGACGGTTACGTTTACTCCTTCAAGTATGTCAGAGGAGTACACGAAGTTCTTGCCGGTCTGCTCTATCAGAGTGCGGAACACGGCTGCCGCGGGCTGTCCCTCGGCGCTGACCGTCACCTTTTGCGCCGAGACGGTAAAGACTGCGGTCAGAAACAAGGCTATCAATAATGCTATTCTTTTCATTGCTTCACCTCCATTTCTGTGCCAAGGATTTCATTGATTGCGTCCACCAGATTGGCGACATTGCCTTCGTAATGCAGCGACAGGCGGTAGTCCTCGGCGTTTTCAGGCACATTGGTTACCTCCAGACCGTACACTTCCTTGATTTTGGCCACGACATCAGTCAGCGGAGCGTTCTCAAAGTCTATTGACTTTACTGCTTCTATTGCGGGCACTGTCACTTGCTCGACTTGAGGCTGTTCGGGAGAGGGAGCGGCAAAGTACTGCCTCCACACCACAGCAGCCACGGCGGTGAGGGCCACCACGCCTGCCACGGCCGCGGCCACGCGTATGCGCCTCAGCCATCCCGCCGGAGCGATGCCGAGCCGCTTCCAGCCCTTGCCGGCGTCGAATTTCCCATGCCGGTAATGCTTTGCGATGAATTCAATTTGTTTTTCTTCCATTGCGTCATTTTGATGTTTCTGCCCCTATGACGCAACTCCCCCCAAAAAGTCCCACTCATTTTTCAAAAAAAATTTTCTTTCGCCAATTTATATGCATATTCGACATCGCAAAGCGATGTCCCTACATTAAATGTTTTTACCACAATGTAGGGACATGCCTTTGGCATGTCGGATTGGCACACGCACATTTCAATCCATTCATATCACAGGATTTACATATAAAAACAATCCGTTTGCCACCTGGCTACGTTATTATCTATGTACTCACAAATATTATTCCTATCTGCATTCCCACGAATAAGGTGGTCATAGTACCGAGATTGCCATGCGAACTCCAATCCCAAAGTTTTGGCATATTTAGTTACCGCACCTTTTAAAGAAGACACATAACGGCTTAATGTTGGGACATGCCTTTGGCATGTCAGATTGGCACGCAAAGACGGATTTGGTGAACGCTGTTCATTTCCGTCATATATACTCTCTACGTCCATGCAAACTATTGCATGGATATGGTTAGGCATCACCACGAACACAGGTATTTCAATATTAGGACAGAATACATTAACTTTACGCAACTGTTCATCAGTAAACGCCCCTATAGGACTAAAACACATTACCCCATTGGCTATTTCTCCAAAGAAATGCTTCTTTTCCTTTGTGCATACAGTTATGAAGTAGTCACCACTGTCATAATCAAGAAAACTCGCTCTTGGTGTTATTCGGTATTGATCCATAATTATTTACCCGGTTTAGTGTAATATTGATATGGTTATTCGACATCGCAAAGCGATGTCCCTACAAAGATACGAACAATTCCCTTAAATTCAATTATTTCTATTGAAAAATTACAGGAAGGGCAGGAAGAAGGGCTTGTGGCCCGTGGAGAGAGCGTCGCGGAGACGGCTGAATGCTTTGGTCATCTGGTTCTTGACGGTCTTGATAGAGATGCCGAGTTCTTCTGCGATTTCTTCTTGACTCAGGCCGTCGCGCTTGCTCATCAAAAATACCTCGCGGCATTTTTCGGGCAATGCGTCCACGGCGCGCCATATCTTCGCATCCCTTGCCGACGTGTCGACAGTCTCGTCGCACACCTCGGGCACTTCGTCGAGGGCGGCGTGCTCCCTCCGCGAACGCAGAAAAGAGATGCACTCGTTGCGCACGCACCTGTACATAAACGCCTTGAAGTTCTCAATCTCTACCCCGCCCTCAATAGCCTGCCAAGCCCGGGCAAAGGCCTCCCCCACCACGTCCTCGGCATCATCAGCATCCCCCACAATGCGCAGCGCGTACATGCCCAGCGGCAGGTACAGCGCCCTAAATCCTATTTCAAACTCGCGCACCGTCATGATCCAAAGATTTTCAC
>CAMWUM010000077.1 GCA_947177435.1 uncultured Muribaculaceae bacterium | reverse complement strand
TGAGGACGATTTTCAGGCTATGGCCGACGTGCTGATGCGAGGCAAGTCGAGCACGTTCATGTATCGCGACTTCCAGTCGCGCAACGTCATGATCAAGGATGGCGAGCCCTGGTTTATCGACTTCCAGGGCGGCCGCAAGGGCCCGTTCTTCTACGACGTCGCCTCCTTCCTGTGGCAGGCCAAAGCCAACTTCCCCGCCAGCCTTCGCGACGAACTGCTTGAGGAATACATCAACTCGCTTAAGAAATATAAGCCTGTCGACAAAGAATACTTCTACGAGCAGTTGCGCCACTTCGTGCTGTTCCGCACCCTGCAGGTGCTCGGCGCCTACGGTTTCCGCGGCTACTTCGAGAAAAAACCTCACTTCCTGCAAAGCGTGCCATACGCCATCGCCAACCTGCGCGAACTGATGCGCGAGCCATTTGTCGAGTATCCCTACCTCGACGAATTGCTGCGCCGCCTCGTTGACATGAAGCAGTTCTCTGACGAATTGCAGAAGCGCACCCTCTGCGTACGCGTAATGAGTTTCGCATACAAAAAAGGCATTCCCAACGACGCCACCGGCAACGGCGGCGGATACGTATTTGACTGCAGAGCCGTCAATAACCCCGGCAAGTACGACCGCTACAAGCCATTCACAGGCCTTGACCAGCAAGTAATCAAGTTCCTGGAGGACGATGGAGAAATCACTACATTCCTTGAGCACTGCTACTCTCTGGTGGACGCCACTGTCAAGCGCTACGTTGAGCGCGGATTTACCAACCTGATGGTCTGCTTCGGCTGCACCGGCGGCCAGCATCGGTCTGTGTACTGCGCCCAGCACATGGCCGAGCACTTGCACCGCAATTTCGGCGTAAAAGTCGAACTCGTGCACCGCGAGCAAAACATCGAACAGCAATTCAACCCATGAAAGCCCTTGTCTTCGCCGCAGGCCTCGGCACCAGGCTGAGGCCCCTTACCGACAACAAGCCAAAAGCGCTCGTCGAGGTTGGCGGAGTGCCTATGCTCGAGAGGGTAATCAACAAGTTGATAGACTCAGGCATCACCGAGCTAGCCGTCAACGTACACCATTTCCCTGATCAGATAATCGACTTCCTGGCCAACCGCCACTTCCCAATCAACATACTGGTCAGTGACGAGCGCCACCTTCTGCTCGATACTGGCGGAGGCTTGCTCGCTGCAGCCACTATGCTTGGCACAGACGAACCCATTCTCATCCACAATGCCGACATCCTGACAGACTTCGACATCGCCGAAATCAAAGAAGAGCATGCACGCTCCGGTGCCGCCGCTTCATTGCTCGTCAGCGAGAGGCAAACCAGCCGTTACCTCCTTTTCGATAATGACAATCGGATGTGTGGTTGGACTAATGATAAGACCGGAGAGATACTGCCATCCTCGCTTATCACTACCAACCTCACCCGCAAAGCCTTTGGTGGAGTGCACATTGCAGGGCCCGAACTGCTGTCCGACCTGGCCAACTATGCTAAGGATAAAGAGCCGGCTTTCCCGATTATGCCGTACTACATCGACGCTTGCCAACGTCTGAAAATCAAAGGCTTTACACCCTCGACACCGTATATGTGGCACGACATTGGCAAGCCCGAATCCCTCTCCGCAGCTGAGCTGGCCCTCAAATCAAAGCAAACTAATTAGTTGAATATATGAATAAACTTTTACTCTTAACCGCAGGGCTGTCTGTTGCCGTAACGGCTATGGGCCAGACCGTCAACGTCAGCCCGGCAGGCGTAACCCAGCGTGTCGAGACAGGCCGCACCGCCAATATCGTAAAGCGCGCCAACTCACGCGTGGCTGACGTAGTCACCGAAAAGGGTGCCGTGATGAAACGCTTCTCTGGTGTTAAGCCCATACCCGGCGCTATCAATCCCCTTACCTCTTCAAAGGCTCCCGTCCGCAAAGTCGATGCGCTGGATGACTCCGACGTACTGTTTGAGAGCTTCGAAGGCTGGGACGGCGCCACCGAGACCTGGGTGCCCGAAGGCTGGACTGTGGAATCTTACGGCGACAAGGCGCTCGAGGCATATCAGAAGTGGCATCCCTCGGCAGCTGGCGGTTTCTACCCCGCTCCCACTGATGGCCAGTATTATTTCGGAATTATCTACGGAAACAATCAGAACGAATGGCTGATTTCGCCCGCGGTAACTCCCACTGCCGGCAACGTTCTTACCTTTGATATGAATATTGAGCCTCTGTGGTTCTACAATCTCGACCAACAGCATTTCAACTTTGACGACTATGAGTTCATCGGCACTCCCGAAGTAGTATTCAACGTCAAGGTCAACGTGCGCGAGGTTGGTGGCGAGTGGTCTACAGCCCTCGACATGGCCGATAAGTTCAAGGACATGACCGGCATGGAAATGCTTATGTACAATTCTGATGCATCACTCATGCCTTTCTCTGTCGACCTTTCGGCATATGCAGGCAAGGAAATCCAGGTTGCATTCCAATATGTAGGTGACGACGGCCAATCTTACTTCATTGACAACATCCGCATCGGCTGCCCCGCCCTCGAGCCTCCGGTTTACGTTATGCCCTACTCCACCCAGTACTGGGGCTTTACCCGCGACCTCAACAGCGTCAACATGGGCGTGGCCACTCTGCCCGTATTCACCGACCTTATATGGACAAGCTACGACTACGTCGACGGAGCAACTTATACTTGGGAATACAACGACCCCGAGAACACTGACAACTGGATCACCGTTGAGGATGACGATATGCTGATTGCCTCATACGGCACCGACTATACCAGCGAGTTCACTACCCGCAACAACCTCTACTACCTGCCCAAACTCACCATCTCGGCTCCCGGCGCTTCGTCTGCCACTTACCAGAACCCCGCCAACTACATGCAGATGGGCGGCAAGGCTGACTTCCTGGCCAACACCTCCACCGGCGACAAGGTGATGCTCAACATGGGCCTCGTGCCTTTCAACCGCGTTACTGAGGGACTGGGCACATACACCTACCGCGAGGATTTCGGCATGCCCATCATCCCGATATTCGGCCACGATGCCAATGTTGACAAGTTCTGGACTGACTACACCTTCCAAGGCGAAGAAGAGGAAGGCGAGGGCGTGAAACTCACTTCAATCCTCAACTTCATCTACTCGGCCGGTTCTCCCACCGTTGTGACCGCCACCGACCTCTTTGCCTATACCAGCGGCATCGGCGAGAATGTTGAATTTACCTGCAACATTTATCCCGTCGACGACAGCTTCCAGCCTATGCTCGATGCCCCTGTAGCATCCGCAACCCTGCTGGGCAAGGATATCACTGTGCTTGACGAAGGCGACCAGTCGCCCGACCTGTCATGCCTGACCTTTGAATTTGCCAACGCAGCCGTGCTCGACGACACCTACCCCGCATACGTTGTCATGATCTCGGGCTTCAACAGCGATGAGGTTGCCTACTTCTGCCCGCTTCAGTCGCTCTATCCCTCCGACGCACCCCTGGCTCTGGGCTGGATTGCTAAGGACATCACCTTCCAAGGCGAAACACGCACCTCTTACTCGCCCATGACCGATGCCGAGGGCGAACCGATGTACACCTCTTTCGCCATCAACCTCGAGGCATACCTGCCCTGGCTGCAGTGCGAGACCGAAGAGATTGAGATTAGCGACAACGGCACCACTGTTGGCCTCAACAGCTACTACGCAGCAGAGGACTACACTGTCAGCGCTCCCGACTGGGCACAGGTTACCCTCGAAGGCCGCTACGGCGCCACTACCCTCACCGCCAACGCTGAGTACAGCGAAGCCGCACGCCAGGGCGAAGTCACTATCTCGGCCCCAGGCGTAAGCAAGACCTTCACCCTCAACCAGGCTGCCGGCACCGGCATATCGGGCATCGGCGAAATCTCTGCCGAAAGCGATGCCATCGAAGCCGTCTACAACCTCAACGGCCAAAAAGTCAATGCCGCCAACCTCCCCGCCGGCGTCTACATGATCAAGCGCGCCAACGGTAACGCCCAAAAGGCAATCGTGAAGTAACCCCATCGATTATTCAATACCCACAAGCGGGAGGCAATCACTTGCCTCCCGCTTTCGTTGTTTTAAGGGCGCTTGATGACAAAAATCAAGTGGATAATGGCTTATTATTGAAAAACAATTGCTAACTTTGCAGTTTGAATCTGAATAGGGAAAATGAACGAAGATAAAGAGAATAATACTACTATTGGCATCGCTGTGGAGCAAATCAGCGTAGAGAATCCATTCGGCGGAGAGCCCGATCTGGACAGCCTTGTTGTGCTGCCCACTCGCAACCTTGTGCTCTTCCCCGGTGTCACCATATCAATCGCCCTCAAGCGCCAGCTGTCAATCGACGCAGCCAACGAGGCTTACGATAACAAGCGCCCGATTGCCATCGTGTGCCAGCGCAACGCCGACGACGACAAGCCCAACATATCAAAAGGGCTGCACAAATACGGCGTCGTGGCAAACGTGATCAAGATACTCGAACTCCCCGACGGCGAAAAGACCGCCATTGTGCACGGACGCGACCCAATCAAACTGCTGGGCGCTGGATCTAAGAGCGGCCACCACGCTGGCTCAATCGTGGCACGCGCCGAAATGCTTGCCGACATCGCTCCCGAAAAGGACGACAAGGATATGGAGGCCATCATCGAAAACATAGCCACATTGCTCAAAAAAATCCTGCCGGCCTACGGCGTGGAGCACATGGCCCGCATGATGCCGGCCATGCTCGACCAGGACGAACCCGAGACATTCGTCAACACGATGATCACCAATCTGCCCATGGACGACGCCGACAAGATTGCCATGCTCAAGGACCGCAATGTCAAGACCAGAGCCATGCGTTTTCTCAGTGTTCTCACTGTCAAGGAGCAGGAGATGGATCTCAGCATGGGCATTCTCAACCAGGCTCGCACTGAACTTGACGATGACCAGAAGCGCATGTTTCTGCAGCGCCAGATGGACGTTATCCACGAGCAACTCTACGGCGACAGCGACGACGCGGGCCGCTTTGAACAGCAAGCTAAGGACATTGCGCTCTCGCCTCAGGCGCGCCAGGCTTTTGAGCGCGAACTCAACAAATTAAGACACACCAATCCCAACAATCCCGACTATTTCGTCACACTTAACTATATTGAGACTCTACTCGCATTGCCATGGGGAAAAGAGTCAGCCATAGACCGCGACTTCTCTCGCGCTCGACTGGAACTTGAAAAGGACCATTGCGGACTTGAAAAGGTCAAAGAGCGCGTACTTGAACAGATGGCGGTAATCGTGCATAATCCCGAAGGCAAGGCTCCCATTCTTTGCCTTGTGGGCCCTCCCGGCGTGGGCAAGACATCGCTGGGCAAGTCGATTGCCGCAGCGCTCGGCCGCGAGTACCAGCGCGTGTCGCTTGGCGGCATGCACGACGAAGCTGAGATACGCGGCCACCGTCGCACCTACGTGGCCGCCATGCCTGGCCGCATCATCGATGCCGTGAGCCGCGCCGGTGTCACCAACCCCGTGCTCGTACTTGACGAAATCGACAAAATCGGCGCAGACTACAAGGGCGATCCCTCGGCCGCGCTGCTCGAAGTGCTCGACCCCGAGCAAAACTGCAAGTTCCACGACAATTTCATTGACGTTGACTTCGACCTCTCGCGGGTGCTGTTCATCGCCACGGCCAACACCTCTTCTACCATCGCAAAGCCCCTGCTCGACCGCATGGAGGTCATAAACCTCAGCGGATACTTGGCCGAGGAAAAGATGGAGATTGCACGCAAGCACCTACTGCGCCGCACGTTTGAGACATTGGCCATCCAGCCCGGCGAGTTTGAGATCTCTGACGCCGCACTGCGTGCCGTCATCGACACGTACACCAGCGAGAGCGGCGTGCGCCAACTCGAAAAAGCCCTCTCGACCATTGCCCGCAAATACCTGCTGGCCAAACTCAGTGGCGGAGAGTTCCCGTCAACCGTCGAACCAGAACACCTCAAGGACTTGCTCGGCCTGGCTCCGTACATCAAAGACAAGTACGAAGGCAACGACTTTGCCGGAGTGGCCTGCGGATTGGCATGGACCGAAGTGGGCGGTGAGATAATCCTCGCCGAGGCTTCGCTCTCCAAGGGCAAAGGCGAAATGTCAGTCACCGGCAATCTCGGCCTGGTGATGAAGGAGTCGGCTTCGCTCGCATTCCAGTGGGTTAAGGCCCACGCCGAACAGCTTGGCATTGACCAAGAACTCTTCACCAAGTACAATCTCCACATCCACTTCCCCGAGGGTGCCATACCCAAGGACGGCCCGTCGGCGGGTATCACCATCGCCACGGCTATCGTCTCGGCGTTCACTCAGCGGCGCGTGCGCAAAGGCATCGCCATGACCGGCGAAATCACCCTGCGCGGCAAGGTGCTCCCGGTGGGCGGCATCAAGGAGAAGATCCTTGCGGCAAAGCGCGCGGGCATCTCCCGCATAATCCTATGCGAAGACAACCGCCGCGACATCGAGGATATCGATCCCAAGTATATCGACGGACTGACGTTTGACTACGTGCGCACAGCATCCGACGTTATGGCCATCGCCATCACCGACGAGCCCGCAGCCGACGCCATTCCACTCTAACATAACGAACGACTTTTCGACATGGCAAAGAGCAACGCTTTCGTGCAGTTTTGGAAAAAGCATCCTATCATCTGCAATCTCATATTGATCATATTCGTGGCCACTCCGCTGGTCATCATGCTGTTGATTGGATTTCTCGACGTCTGGACCAACCACGGCTCCCAAATCTCTGTGCCCGATGTCAAGGGCATGTATTGCGCCGATGCCGTGCAAACGCTTGAAAAGGACGGCTTCAAGGTTGAGGTTTCCGACTCTGTATACGACGAGGCCGTAAAGCCCGGCACCGTCATCGAGACTTGGCCCCGCGCCAACGCAGTGGTCAAGCCCGGCCGCGAGGTGTACCTCACCATCACGGCGTTCGACACCAAGCGCGTGGTAATCTCCACCCCGATTACAGGCGTTTCGAAGAGGCAGGCGATTTCTTACATCGAAAAACTCGGCATTAAGAACATACGCATCTCCACCATCCAGTCTCCCCACGCCGACCTGGTGCTCTCAGCCAAATGCAACGGCCGTGAAATCTCTGTGGGCGAGCAACTGCCAATAACCGCCACCATTACTCTCGAGGTGGGCAGCGGCTATGCCGTGGAAGAATCCGACTCAACCGACATTGACATGCCTGACATCACTATTGATGATGTCACCGAACCCTCCGAACCGTCGTACTATGATTGAGCCTGATGCCGATGTGCAGAGGATTGAGACCGAACTCAATCCCGATTTGGTTGAGCCTACGATTGTTACAGCCGAGGGCGTTGAACTTTACGAGCACTTCCGCTTTGAGGCCGACAAGGGCCAGGAATTGCTGCGCGTCGACAAGTTTCTTGTGACTCGCATTCCCAAATCATCGCGTAATCGCATACAGCAGGCTGCTGACGCCGGCTGTATCCTCGTCAACGGTCGCCCCGTAAAGAGCAACTACCGCGTGAAGCCGCTCGACGTGGTGCAAATCGTGATGGACCGCCCGCGATACGAGTTCGAAATCCTTGCCCAGGACATTCCGCTCGACATCGTATACGAAGACGACACGGTACTTGTGGTAAACAAGCCTGCCGGCCTGGTGGTGCATCCCGGCCACGGCAACTATTCCGGCACGCTCGTCAACGCCCTGGCGTGGCACTTCAAGGACAATCCCGACTACGATGTCACTGACCCTCGCCTCGGCCTTGTGCACCGCATTGACAAGGACACCTCGGGCCTGCTCGTAGTGGCCAAAACTCCCGACGCAAAAACCGCCCTCGGCCGCCAATTCTTCAACAAGACCACCCAACGCGAATATCTTGCCGTGGTGTGGGGGCATCCATCTCCCGCCGACGGACGCATCGAGGGCAACATCGGCCGCTCGATCCGCGACCGCCTGCAGATGGCCGTATATCCTCCCGGCGGCGACACGGGCAAGCCTGCCGTAACCCACTACTCTACCGTCGAATCATTCGCCTACACGTCGCTCGTCAAGTGCGTACTCGAAACGGGGCGCACACACCAGATACGCGCCCACATGCGCCACATCGGCCATCCCCTCTTCAGCGACGCGCGCTATGGCGGCGACCAGATACTCCGCGGACTGAAAACAGCCAAGTACACTCAATTCGTCCAAAACTGTTTCGAGCTCTGCCCTCGCCAGGCCCTCCACGCCCGCACCCTCGGCTTCCGACATCCCAAAACCGGCCAAGAAATGTTCTTCACCGCCCCCCGGCCCCCGGGCCTGTGGTTGTGGCACTGACATTCGGGCGGCGAGGGCGCGGACGACGAACAATCCGGAAGCAGGT
>CAMWUM010000076.1 GCA_947177435.1 uncultured Muribaculaceae bacterium | reverse complement strand
GATAAGATCCAGACCGTAGGCGACGCCATCAACTACATCGAGGCCGAGGTTGCCAAGAAGTAAGACCTGCCTGCACCACCAACCCATACCACCTCTTTCACAATTTTTAACATGGAATTAAAGAGAGTAGTCGTAACCGGCATGGGCGCCATTACTCCCCTCGGCAACACTGTGGCCGAGACTTGGGAGAACGCCGTAAAGGGCGTCAGCGGCGCCGCCCCCATTACGCACTTTGACGCATCCTTGTTCAAAACCAAGTTCGCCTGCGAGGTCAAGAACTTCGACGCCGAGCAGCATTTTGACCGCAAGAAGGTGCGCCAACTCGACCTGTATGCCCAGTACGCCCTGGTCGCCGCACGCCAGGCCGTCGATGATGCCGGCCTTAACGGCGAGGACATCGACCACGACCGCGTGGGCGTGATCGTAGCTGCGGGCATCGGCGGCCTCCATACCTTTGAGGAAGAGGCAGGATACTACGCCCTCAACGCCGACAAAGGTCCCCGTTACAGCCCATTCTTCATCCCCAAGATGATTGCCGACATCGCTTCGGGCCACATCTCGATGGAGTACGGCTTCCACGGCCCCAACTACGGCGTCGTGTCGGCCTGCGCCTCTTCTAACAACGCTATCATCGACGCCTTCAACCTCATCCGTCTGGGCAAGGCTGACGCCATCGTCACCGGCGGTGCCGAGGCTGCCGTGTTCCCCGCCGGCGTGGGAGGCTTCAACTCGATGCACGCCCTCTCCACTCGCAACGACGAGCCCGAAAAGGCTTCTCGCCCCTTCAGCAAGAGCCGCGACGGCTTCGTCATCGGCGAAGGTTCGGCAATCCTCATCCTTGAGGAGCTCGAGCATGCCAAGGCAAGAGGCGCCAAAATCTATGCCGAAGTCGCCGGTGGCGGCATGTCGGCTGATGCTCACCACATTACCGCCACTCATCCCGAAGGCCTTGGCGCTGTGCTCGCCATGAAGGCTGCTCTTGATGATGCCGGCATGACCACCAAGGACATCGACTACATCAACGTGCATGGCACTTCTACCCCCGTAGGCGACGTTTCCGAGGTCAAGGCAATTCTCAAGCTCTTCGGCGAAGACGCCTACAAGCTCAACATCTCCTCCACCAAGTCAATGACCGGCCACCTACTCGGAGCCACCGGCGCAATGGAGGCACTGTTCAGCATCATGGCCACCAGGGAAGACACGGTACCCCCGACAATCAACCACGATCCAGAGGATAAGGACGAGGAGATTGACTACAACCTCAATTTCACGTTCAACAAGGCTCAGCACCGTCCCGTGCGTGCCGCTCTGAGCAACGCCTTCGGATTTGGCGGCCACAACGCCACCGTGATTGTCAAGAAATACGAGGAGTAAACAACAATAACCCCAAATATACCCCTCCGCGGCTGCTTCATCGTGAGATGGTGCAGCCGCCACTTTTTTATAGGTCGGTGATGAGGGCGGGGAGGATGTACTCGGCCGGACCGAGAAGGCGGACGTTGAGGCGCAGGGCGCTGTCGGCCTGGAAATCGATGCTGTAACCCGACTTGAGGCGCAGGGCCTTCATCGTCTCGCTCTGGTATGGGATGCGGACCATCACGGCCAGGCAGCCAGGAGCGAGGGCAGGCGCGAAATCGCTGCGCGGTTCGTAGGTACCTGGCTCGTAGGTGGATGCGTACAGGTACTGGCTGTCGGCCTCAGCATAGCAATAGTCAGGCAAATATCGGTCGGCAAAGTCAAGAGCCTTGACAGGGTCGCCCTGAATTGGCAAGTTGAACCTCACGTCCCAATTTCTGAGATCGAAATTGCGTATGGTCTCGGCGCGTCCGCCCGGAGCCATAGCCAGCGATGCCGTGCCATTGACTGCCAGAATGCGCGCGTAGATGCTGAGGGTAAATCGGCGGTCGAACCTAAGGTCGGGAATTGCCGAGAGGGAGCGGCACACGCTGTTGGTGGTGAGTCCTGCCGCGGCGACAAGCACGCAGCCCGGCGGCTGGTCTGAGAAGGCCGCATCGGCGTCAATCGGCTGCATCAAACTGGTGGCATCGACCCACTGCCCTGCGCTTGCAAGCCGCACCTGCGCTGAAATAGAGCGGTCGCGCACATCGACTCCGAAATACACCGCGTCAAACGCATCGCCGATCGGGTTGGCCATATTCTCGCCTCTTCTTACCGCCTTGATGGTTGACGGCCGGGCAAAGAATTCGCCGTCAATACCCTTTGCCGCCAATAGGTTAAGGCTGTCGGCCTTGGCAAGTATTGAGTCAACCGTAGATGCCAGCTCTGGCCCGTCTGCAAGCGACAGCCATGCCTGCCGGCCATCTGACAGCCACGCCACTCCGTCGGCCAGGCTATCGACCAGCACCTCGTCCTGATCCAAATCCTGGCGCTTCAGCATGGCTGTGACCACTGGCTGATGCCCCTCGCCGAGGTCTATCCAATACGCCTCCTTCAAATCGAGTCGCCAGCCCTCGGCCGCGCAGGCCTGGAGCAGTGGCAAGCCATACCATCGCCTGAGCAACCTGCTCAATTCCGGCGTCAGTTCAATCCTTCCGCCCTCACTCCGGCAGTCGGCCATCTTGAGCACGGCGTCAAGGTCGACCTTTACAATGGCTCTCGCCTCGATGGGCACCGTAGCACCCAAGGGCTTTACAATCTCCGGCTCCGGTTTGCGGCATGCGATAACCAAGACCGCCAGCAGAGGAAAAATCAGAAACAGTCGTTTCATAAAAAGAATCCAACCAATGCTTTAAGTGAGCGCTCCGGATTCTTGCCGGTGAAGTCGGCATGGAGCAGGCGACCGTCAAACCATAGGTCGCCATTGAGATTGAGTGGGCCGTTGGCGCAACGCGCCCATACATATGCCACATAGGCTTTTTCTGTGAGGCCGGGCAGCGATGCCCCACCCTCTTCGCTGTGGTCAAGACTGAAAATTAGGGTGTTGCCCTTACGCTTAACGCCGTAGAATTCACCATATACCATCTCTTTGTCAGCAGCCTTAGGCGTCAACTCAAAGGCCACGGCAAAGTTGCGCGTGCGGGTATTATATGACACCATCTGCGTGCCGTCGGTCTTGGCCAGGGCCGGCGAAAGCGATGCTAAATCTGTGCCGGCAAGCAGGCCGCGCCAATCGAAGCCGCCGGGGAGAGCCGCCAGGGCCACAAGGTCGGCGCCCGCAGTGGCGTATTGCAGCAGCGACGTGTCAATCCGCTCTTTTATAGACATCTGCATCGGGTTGCCGTCTGCATCCCTAACCGATGCGTCGGCAGAAAAATGCTCATCAATAATGTCAGCCGAGAGAGTGAACGCAACCGGGCGTGCACCGTAAAGGCTTCTCAACTGCGAGCGCTCGGGCATAGCACAGATTATGTTGGCAGCATTGCCCCGGGTAATAGCCTCTTTGCGCCAGCCAACGAGCGGATGTTCTTTGGCACGGGCGATCAGGCTGTCGACGTCGCCCGCGCCGATGCCGGCAGGGACGAAGCAGGCAAATCCGCTTGTCACCATCACCTTGCCGCCCCCGTCAATGGCGTAGGCCTCGTATCGGCCGTCTTTTTCGGGCTTGGCGCCGGTGGTCTCCTCCACACTCTTTGCAAAGGCTTTGCTGTCTTTGAGGCTCAGAAATGCGAAGGCGCCGCTGCGCCCGTACTTGAAGAGCGCCGGGATGTCGGCGACTGAGGACGTATCGATAGCGGCAAGCACGTGCGCGCCCGGCAGGTTGGCATCAACGCCGGCGGCCATGTCGGCCACGGCGGCGAGCAGGCGGAAATCGCAACTGGCCAGCGCCTTATCGTCAGCCGAAGCAAAAGCGGTGACGTCAGCTGGGGCATCGCCGCGGCCACAGCCGCACAAGGCGATGCAAAGCGCCGCGACGGCACCGATAATCCATGCACGATTCATTGGCATCAATTTTGTGGTTGCTCTTTTTCTTTCAGTTCGAGCCAGCGCATCTCGCACTCGTCAATCTCGTCGCTAAGCGACGTGAAGCGCTCCGATTTTGCAGCGATGTCAGGTATCTCCTGGCCGGAATTGAAGAGGGCGTCGAGTTCGGCCTTTTCTGCATAGAGCGCCTCAAGCTTGGCTTCGAGGGCTTCAAGTTCACGCTTCTCCTTGAACGACAGTTTCGGAGGCCGCTGCGCCTGCTGTCGCTGCGGCGCCTTCTCCTCCTTGGCCTTTGGCTCGGCTGCGGCGGCGCGCTCGGCAGCCCAGCGAATGTACTCGGTGTAGGTGCCGGGGAAATCCTTGACGATGCCATTGCCCTCCATAACGAACAGATGATCAACGATATTGTCGAGGAAGTAGCGGTCGTGGCTCACTACTATGGCACACCCCTTGAACTGCGCCAGGTAGTCCTCAAGCAGTCCGAGCGTAACGATGTCGAGGTCGTTGGTGGGCTCGTCGAGGATTAGGAAGTTGGGGTTGCGCATCAGCACGGTGGCCAGGTGCAGACGACGGCGCTCGCCGCCACTGAGCTTGTAGATATATTTCTGCTGGTCAGGCACCGAGAATAGGAAATGCTGCAAAAACTGCATCGGCGACAGGTGCGTGCCGTCACCCGTGACGATATCCTCGGCAATCTCCTGCACGGCGTCAATCACCTTCTTTTTCTCGTCAAATTCGATGCCGTCCTGCGAGTAATATCCGAAACGGACGGTCTCGCCCACATTCCATTGGCCATTGTCCTGTGGCACAAGCCCAAGCAGCATTTTGATGAATGTAGACTTGCCGATGCCGTTGGGGCCAATGATGCCCACCTTCTCGCCTCGGGCGAAGGTGTAGGTGAAATTGTCGAGTATCACCTTGTCGCCGAAGCGCTTGCTAATGCCTTCTGCCTCAAATATCTTATTGCCTATATAGGCGGCCTTGCTTATGTCGAGGTTTACGTTGCGGTCTGCGCGGCCCGTGCGAGAGCGCTCCTTCAACTCGTAGAACTGGTCAATCCTCGCCTTAGCCTTGGTGGCGCGTGCCTGCGGCTGGCGGTTCATCCAGTCCTGCTCGCGGCGCAGAGTGTTCTTCACCCTGGCCAATTCGGCCCCCATGGCGTCAATGCGTTCCTGGCGGCGGCGCAGATAATAGTCGTAATTGCCATCGTACGAGTACACTTGCTCGCGGTCAATCTCGATTATCTTATTGCATACGCGGTCGAGGAAGTAGCGGTCATGCGTCACCATCAGCAAAGTGGCGCGCGCACGCTTCAAATATGATTCAAGCCACTCTATCACCTTGATGTCAAGATGGTTGGTGGGCTCGTCGAGCATCAGGAAGTCAGGCTCTGAGATGAGCGCGCAGGCCAGGGCCATGCGCTTGCGCTGTCCGCCCGACATCGTTTGCGTCTGGGCGTCGCAATCGTCGATGCCAAGTTGCGTCAGCAACTGGCGCATGCGCTGCTCGTAGGCATATCCGCCGTCGTCTGCGACACTGTGCTCGGCCGGAGCCGGCTCGGCAGCGAGGCAGGCCTCAATCACCGACATACCCTCCGGAAACACGCTGTCCTGATCGAGCAGCCTGACCCGCAACCCGTTGCGGTAGGCAATCTTGCCGCTGTCATAATCCTCGCGGCCAGCGAGGATGCGCAGCAGAGTGCTCTTTCCGGCGCCGTTCTTGGCGATGATGCCAATCTTGTCGCCCTCATTGATGCCAAGCGTCACATCGGCAAACAGCATCCTGTCGCCTACGCTCTTAGTAAGATTTTCAATTTGCAGATAGCTCGCCATAACAAAATTTCAGACCACAAAGTTAGCAATTTAATGCCTCACCACCAATCATTCCCGCCACTTTTTTGCTCCCCCGCCCCATTAATTTTGGGGGATTGGGGGAATTTCGCTATATTTGCAGAAAATATACGCTAATATGAAAAAGGAAGACACTTCCAACTACTAATCTCACGCCTATGTCAACTCCCGTTATCGTTATAATCAGCATAGCGGCGTATTTCCTGCTGCTGATGGCCGTGTCGTGGATTGCAGGCCGAGGCAGCGACAACGCCACATTCTTCACCGGCAACCGCAAGGCCCCTTGGCCCCTGGTGGCGCTCGCCACCGTCGGAGCAGCCATATCGGGCGTCACGTTCATCTCCGTGCCAGGCATGGTCGTGGGCAAGGGCTACTCATATATGCAGATGATGCTCGGCTTCATCGTGGGCTACATGGTGGTGGCCTTCGTGCTGGTGCCGATGTTCTACAAACGCAACCTCATCTCCATCTACGGCTACCTCGAGCAACGCTTCGGCGCCTCGGCCTACAAATCTGGAGCCTGGATATTCTTCATCTCCAAGATGCTGGGCGCGGCCGTGAGGTTCTTCGTGGTTTGCGCCGTGCTGCAGCTGCTGGTGTTCGGCCCGCTGCACATCCCGTTTGAATTCAACGTGATAGTCACCATCGCCCTCATCTGGCTCTACACGATGCAGGGCGGCGTCAAGACCGTGCTTTGGACCGACTCGATCAAGAGTTTCTGCCTGGTGAGTTCGGTGGTGCTGTGCATCTACTTTGTGGCGCGCAACCTCGGCTACTCCGCCGCCGACACCGCCCAGGCCGTCGCCGCTCACCACTCCAGCCGGATGTTCTACTTCGACGATCCGGCCTCGCCACTCTACTTCTGGAAGCAGTTCCTGGCCGGCATATTTATGGTGGTGGCCATGACGGGACTCGACCAGGACATGATGCAGCGCAACCTCGCCTGCTCTGACTTCCGCAAGTCGCAGAAGAACATGATGGTGAGCAGCGTGGCGCAGTTCTTCGTCATCGCCCTCTTCCTCATCCTTGGCACGCTGCTGATGCTCTACCTCGACCATTACCATATCGATATGCCCGACAAAACCGACGACCTTTTCGGCATGGTGGCCACCCACAGCGAGATGCCCACCGTCGTGACCGTGCTCTTCATTCTGGGCCTGGTGGCCGCGGCCTACTCAGCCGCCGGCTCGGCGCTGACGTCGCTCACCACGTCGTTCACCGTCGACATCCTTGGCGCGCACAAGGGCGAGGACAAGAAACTGACCCGCACGCGCAAGCTCGTGCACCTGGCCATGTCAATCGGCATGGGACTGGTAATCATCGCTTTCTACTATATCAGCGAGCAGGACGCCATTTCAGCGGTCTATACACTGGCCTCATACACCTACGGCCCAATCCTTGGCCTGTTCGCCTACGGCATGATGTGCAAAAGACCCGTGCATGACAAGCTGGTGCCCGCCGTGTGCGTGGCCGCTCCGGCCCTGAGTTGGGTTCTGCAATGGGCCTTGAAGCGCTGGACGGGATACGAGACGGGATTTGAACTTCTGCTCATCAACGCCGCCATCACTATGCTCGGCCTCGCCTGCCTGAGCATCGGCAAAAAGACTCAGAAAGATGGCCTCTAACAAACCCTCACGCTATATCTGGCTTGTCGATACTATCCGGCGCCACCGACGCATCACTCGCGCCGAAATCGACCGCCTGTGGGAGATGTCGTCGCTGTCTAACGGACAGCCCATGAGCCGCCGCACTTTCTACAACACCAAGACTGCCGCCGAGGAGGCCTTCGACATCATAATCTCCTGCGACCCGATCACTTATGAATACTACATCTCGGACGGCGACGAACACCGCGAGAGCATCAACAACTGGCTGCTCAACTCGGCAGCGACCAACGACCTAATCACCACGGCGCGCGACATCGCCTCGCGCGTGTTTCTCGAGGAGGTGCCGTCGGCCCGCGAGCATCTGCCCCTGGTGCTCGACTCGCTGCGCCGCAACACGGCCCTGCGCTTTGACTATCACCCCTATACGCGCAGCCTCCCCACCAAAGGCGTGGTCATCGAGCCATACTTCACCAAGATTTTCAACCAACGCTGGTACGTCGTGGGCCGCAACACAAAGGACGACAAGATCAAGACATACGCCCTCGACCGCATGTCCAACTCAGCCCAGCTGACCGACACGTACGAAATGCCGGCCGAATTCAGCCCGGCCGAATACCTGAAGGATGCCTTCGGCATCGTGGTCGACATGGGCGAAGTAAAGCGCATACGCCTGCGCGTGGAGTCGACCCAAGCCAAATACTTTCGCGCCCTGCCCCTCCACCCCTCTCAGCAAGAGATGATCACCGACCGCTACTCCATCTTCGAATACAAAATGAGAGTGACCTACGACCTCATCGAGGAACTCCTCAAATACGGCCCGCAAGTCACCGTAATAGAACCAAAATCCCTCCGAGCCGCCATCGTCGACTCCCTCACCCGCTCCCTCGCCAACTACAATAAACTACCTCTGAAAGAAAAAAGCTAAATAATTTGTAATATATGAACATTGATATTGATTACATAAGAAACATTGTGTCGAATAATGAGGGCGTAGATGTCGAATTTAAGGAGACCACCGGGCAGTTAAACCGCGGGATGGAGACTTTGTGCGGTATGGTAA
>CAMWUM010000075.1 GCA_947177435.1 uncultured Muribaculaceae bacterium | reverse complement strand
CGCTTGGGCATGCCTATTTGGGGGTTTAATTCTTCCGCTTATGAAGAGATGCTTTCAGACGAGCTCTACAAGGAAATTGTCAACCAGGTGGCGGCGAAAGGAATCGTCCCCTTGCAGGATTGCGATTTGTCCCAATTTAGAAAGTGAGTGACTCGGTCCCCGTGCCCTCTATTATAGTTGTATTCCGATATTTTTGGAGTGGCACTACTGAAAAATTTGGAGTGCCACTCCAAATTTTACGCAAAGTTACGATTTCTTTGTGAAACGACAATGGATTCTGAGATTTTTTGGAGAAAACGGGGAAATGTAACATCAAAATATAAAATTATAGCATTGGATGGGGTGGTGGTTGGGAGGTTTTTCGTAATTTTGCGGTAGGAAACAAAATCTGACAAATATGAAGAAACTTTTACTTTGCATGTCATTGATTCTGGCATGGATGGGCGTGGCCAAAGCGCAGGACCCCGACCCCAATTTCCACATCTACCTCTGCATCGGCCAGAGCAACATGGAGGGCAACGGCGCAATCGAGCCCGTCGACCGTGAAAATGTGCCCAACCGCTTCAAGATGATGGCCGCCGTCAACTTCAACAGCCCGAGCCGCCAGATGTACAGGTGGTACAAGGCCACTCCGCCGCTGGTGCGTCAGAGCACCGGCCTGTGCCCCGCCGACTGGTTCGGCCGCACGATGGTTGACAATCTCCCCGAGGAGGTCAATGTTGGCGTTATCGTCGTTGCCGTAGGCGGCTGCAAGATTGAGCACCTCGACAAGGATTTCAACCCGGCCGATTTGGCCAACGAGGCCGACTGGTTCAAGTCGTTCATGTCCGCCTACGACAACAAGCCTTATGATCGCCTGATTGCCTGCGCCAAGGAGGCTCAGAAGAAGGGCGTGATCAAGGGCGTGCTCCTGCACCAGGGCTGCAGCAACAACTGCGACCAGCAGTGGCCCAACAAAGTGAAGAAGGTCTATAACGACATCCTCGCCGACCTCGACCTCGAGGCTGAGAACGTGCCCCTCTTCGTAGGCGAGCTCGTGCAGAGCGACCTTGGCGGCGCTTGCGGCGCTCATAACGGCATCATCAACCGCATCGGCAAGACCATCCCCACCGCTCATGTGATTTCTTCGGCCAATCTGCCCCACAAGGGCGACGGGCTGCACTTCACCTCGCACTCTTATCGCGTGCTCGGTTGCCGCTACGCCACCGCTGCCCTCAAACTCATGGGCATCGAGGATCCCGTGGTCAATTATTCTGAGGAAGAGCCGGTTGTGCCCACCCCCAACCCCTCAGAGGGCGACTTCGTATTCGATCTTGACACGTTCAACCCCAAAATCTGGGAGAACGGCACTTGGAACAAAGACACCCACACCTTCGTGGCCGGCCAGTACGGTTTCGGCGGCTGGCAGTACGACGTGCCTCTGGACCTGAGCGGCTACCACTACATCGTGGCCGAGCTTGAGGAGCCTGACAACGACGGCGTTTCGTTCCGCGTGTTCGACACCGCCAGCTACTGGGAGCCCTGCTTCGCCCGTGATTTCAATGGCTCTACCCTGATTGTCAGTGAACTTAACGGCATGATGAAGACACTCAACAACGGTTCGATCGTGGCCGTCAACTCTGATGAGATTTACCGCGTAGGCTTCTGGGCATACGGCGGCAAACCAATCAAAATCAAGCAGGTCTTCTGCACCAACATCAATCCTTACGATGCGGTGGCTAACGTCGCCGTCGACGCTGTGGAGGATTACACTGTATACAATTTGCAAGGTCAGGCTGTGCTTACTGAAGCCGATGGCGCCGCAGTGGCCAGTCTGCCTACGGGCCTGTATATTGTCAACGGTAAAAAGCAACTTATCCCTTGAACAAGATTCTGAAAAAGACACTGATAGGACTCGGGGCGGTGCTCGTGATAGGCGCCGCCGCGGGTCTTGTCATTTATAACTACTCTCTTGAGAAGTATTCCGGTGAGACGCAGAGGCTTGTGTTTCCCACCGGCTCCGGCAAGGATGCCGTAAGGGATACGCTGGAAGCCCGTCTGGGCGACTACGGCGCCAAGGTGTACCGCCTGTGGGATGCTCAGGGAGGCGCCACGATGTCGGGCAGTTACGTGCTGGAGCATGGCGCTACAGCCCTCAGCGTAAGCAGGATGATGAGGCGAGGGATGCAGACGCCGGTGAAGGTGGCATTCAACAATTGCCGTACGCTCGCCGACGTGGCAGAGCGTGCCTGCCGCAATGTCGAGACCAAGCCCGAGCAATTCCTCTCCGTCTGTGACACGCTGCTGCCGTCCCGTGGCTTTTCGCTTGCCGAGTTCCCCGCCGCTTTTATTCCGGACACATACGAGGCATACTGGAACGCAAAGCCCGAAGCCCTGGTGCGCCGTCTGCTCGACAGCCGCGACGCGTTTTGGACTCAGGACCGCAAAGCCAAAGCCGCCGCGCTCGGCCTCACTGAGGCACAGGTGGCAACGTTGGCGTCTATTGTCGAGGGCGAGACCACGCTCGCTGATGAGCAACCGATTGTGGCCCGTCTTTACCTCAACCGCCTGGCCAAGGGCATGCGCCTGCAAGCCGACCCGACGGTGAAATTTGCTGTGGGCGACCCCACGTTGCGGCGAATCCTCATAAAGCATACTGAGGTTGACTCGCCTTATAATACGTATAAGTATGCAGGACTGCCTCCCGGCCCGATTTCGGTGCCGTCGCGCCAGGCCCTCGATGCCGTGCTCAATGCTCCGGCCAACAACTATATCTATATGTGCGCCAAGGAGGATTTCTCAGGCCGACACAACTTCACGGCCAACTATCAAGAGCATCTGGCCAACGCTCGCCGATTCCAGGCCGAGCTCAATCGCCGAGGGATAAAGTAAAAAATTCGGGGTTAAATTTTGTGGGTTCGATAAAAAGGGCTACATTTGTGCGGCAAAAAGCAAATGGCCCTTTTTGTTTGTTTTAATACGCAAATCAAAACCCGCAATAGACATGAAAAACAAGCCAGACCTCGGTTTCTGGAAATTATGGAACCTCAGCTTCGGATTTTTCGGAGTGCAAATCGCATATGCCCTGCAGAGCGCGCAGGTCAGCCGCATATTCTCTACTATTGGCGCTGATCCCCACGACCTTAGCTATTTTTGGATACTTCCCCCTCTGATGGGCCTGATTGTGCAGCCTATCGTCGGATCGGCAAGCGACCGCACTTGGAATAAGCTTGGCCGCCGTCTGCCTTACCTGCTGTTCGGCGCCCTGGTGGCAATCATTGTGATGTGCTTCCTGCCCAACTCGGGTTCGCTCGGCCTGACTGTTTCGTCGGCCATCATCTTCGGCTTGATTATGCTGATGCTGCTCGATACATCCATCAACATGGCCATGCAGCCGTTCAAGATGCTTGTTGGCGATTTCGTCAATGAAAAGCAGAAGGCCAAGGCGTACTCCATCCAGAGCCTTCTTTGCAACGCTGGTTCGGTGGTTGGCTTCGCCGCGCCGTTCGTGCTCGCCATGTTCCTGAGCAATACGGCGGAGCCCGGCAAGGTGCCGGCCACGGTCACTTGGTCGTTCTACATAGGTGCTATTGTACTGGCTCTTTGCGTGGTATATACATTTATGAAAATCAAGGAGATGCCGCCGGCCCAGTACAACGAATACCACGGCATCGAGGCCAAGCCCGCCGAGAAGAAGAGCGAGAACATGCTCGTAATTCTCAAAAACGCCCCCAAGGTGTTCTGGACCGTGGGCCTTGTGCAGTTCTTCTGCTGGGCCGCCTTCCTCTATATGTGGACATACGGCACCGACGCCATCGCCGGCCAGGCCTACGGCGCCCCCTCGATTCAGAAAATCGAGGCCGTGAAGATTGACGGCAAGGAATACGCCGGCAAGTACATCTTCGCCAACAGCAAGCCCGTGATTGACGACGGCAAACTCGCCATCGAGGGCATAAACATCGACGGCACTGACTTTTCGCCTCTCGTAGTCACTGTCGGTACTGATACTGTGATCAAGGACGGCGGCCTCAACTACGTCAACGGTGTGTCGAAGTACTCGCCCGACGGCAAGTTGGCTGATGCCGGCGCCACCGTTACCGTTGATGGCAAGTCCATCACCGTCAACTCAATGGCTGTGATCGTGTCGCGTTACTCCAAGCTGGGCCCCGACGATAAGCTGATTGTAACCAACATCGCCAATAAGGAGAAGGGCACGGGCGAATACGTATTTGAGGAGGCCCACCCGCTGCCCTCTATTTCCAGCCCCAAAGATATGGAGATTGTATACCACACGGTGCTTAACACAGCCTCTAAGGAATACCAGGACGCCGGCGACTGGAACGGCATTCTGCTTGCCATCCAGGCCATCGCCGCCGTGCTTTGGGCGCTCGTGCTCCCGATGTTCAAGAGCCGCAAGGTCGGTTATTCGATCAGCCTCTTGATTGGCGGCTTGGGCTTTATATCCACGTTGCTGTTCACCAATCCTTGGATGCTGGCCATCAGCTATGCGTTGGTTGGCTGCGCCTGGGCCGCGATGCTCGCCATGCCGTTCACTATCCTTACCAACGCCCTGTCAGGCAACCATATTGGCACTTATCTTGGCCTGTTCAACTGCACGATTTGCATACCGCAGATTGTCGCTGCCCTATGTGGCGGCTTGATTCTCAACATCTTCCCCGTGGCCGCCAACGGTGCGCCGCGCACGGTGATGATGCTCGTGGTGTCGGGCGTGCTGCTCGTGCTCGGCGCGCTGGCCGTTTGGATTGTAAAGGAGACTTACGGCAGCCAGCAGGCCGCAAAGCAATGAAAATATGGAATCGATAAAGCAAATATACAAAATAGGCCTGGGCCCGTCGAGCTCCCACACGATGGGCCCGCGCCAAGCGGCACTGCGATTTCTTGACCGCCAGCCTTCGGCCGCGCATTTTCAGGTGACGCTTTACGGCTCGCTTGCCGCCACGGGCAAAGGCCACCTTACCGACAAGGCTATCCTTGATGTGCTTACGCCAAAGGCTCCGACTGAGATAATCTGGAAGCCTGAGATTGTGCTCCCCCGCCACACCAACGGCATGAAGTTCGAGGCCTTCGACGCCGAAGGCCGCCTGCTCGGCGACATGACCGCCTACTCAATCGGAGGCGGCGACATCGTGGAGGAGGGCGAGGAGCGCATATCCGGCCAGTGCATCTACCATATGACCACCATCAAGGAGATACTGCGCTGGTGCACAGAGACCGGCAATAGTTTCTGGGAGTATGTCGACATGTGCGAGGGCGTGGAGATTTGGGACTACTTGCGTAAGGTGTGGGGCGTAATGAAGGCTGCCGTTGAGCGCGGCATCGAGGCCGAGGGAGTGTTGCCCGGAGGCCTGGGCGTGCGCCGCAAGGCTTTCAGTTACCATATGCACGCCAAGGGCTATAACGGTTCGCTGCAGAGCCGAGGCCTGGTCTATGCCTATGCCCTGGCCGTGAGCGAGGAGAACGCCGGAGGCGGCGAGATTGTCACCGCTCCCACGTGCGGTTCGTGCGGCATCCTGCCGGCCGTGCTTTATCATCTGCATAAGTCGAAGGGTTTTAGCGAGGAGCGCGTGCTCCGCGCCTTGGCCACGGCCGGCCTGTTTGGCAACGTGGTCAAGTTTAATGCCTCTGTATCGGGTGCCGAGGTCGGCTGCCAAGGCGAGGTGGGAGTGGCTTGCGCCCTGGCTGCCGCAGCCGCTTCGCAGATGTTCGGCGGTACGATTAACCAGATTGAGTACTCGGCCGAGATGGGCCTTGAGCATCACTTGGGCCTTACTTGCGACCCCGTGTGCGGACTGGTGCAGATACCTTGCATCGAGCGCAACGCCTACGCAGCGGCCCGAGCCCTCGACGCCAACCTGTACGCTGCCTTCAGCGACGGGCGCCATGCAGTCGACTTTGACCGCGTGGTGCAAGTGATGAAGCAGACCGGCCACGATATCCCCTCGCTCTACAAAGAGACCTCGCAGGGAGGCTTGGCCGTGATACGCTGACGCCATGGGCGGCTCGATTAGGCAGGCGTTGGAGCGTTGGAGGAAGAAGGCGGACTTTTCCCGGGCCATTTTCCTCTCGCGTTTCGACCGCCCAATCGAGGTGGCCGCCACAGTGCTTGACTTCGCCGCCGGGGCAGCATCGCTGGCCTGTCTGGTGTGCATAGCCGTATACGTAGGCTACGATCTCAATGCTGCTGACCGCATCTATGTCGCTCGCTTGCTGAGGGCATGCCAGTTGACGTTTGCTGTAGCTTTGGCTTATCGTTTGATTTTTGAGTTTCGCGCTCAGATCAGGCAGTCGCGAATCATCCAGTGGATAGTCGATGTCGCGCTGCTGCTCACGCTGGTGGCTTGGGTATGGCCTGAGCCTCAGAGGCCTTGGTTGCCGTGGCTTGCCAATGTCCTGTGGCATAGGCGTTTCTTTTTGATTGCGATGGCTGCCTATTCGGTCGTAGATCTCAGTTATTCGATTTCGAAGATTCCCAGCCGGCGCACCAACCCGTCGCTGCTGATGGGCGCGAGTTTCTTGCTTTTCATAGTTGCTGGCTCGTTTCTGTTGATGCTGCCCAAATGCACTTACGATGGCATCTCATATTTCGACGCCCTCTTCGTGTCGTCGAGCGCCGTGTGCATCACAGGGCTTTCACCTGTCGACATACCCACAACTTTCACCCCTCTTGGGCTGGGCGTGCTTTCGCTGCTGGTGCAGCTTGGCAGCCTCGGCGTGATCACATTCACCAGTTTCTTCGCCATCTTCTACACTGGCAACACATCGATTTACAACCAGCTTATGCTTCGCGACATGATTTATTCCAAGAGCATGAACTCGCTGGTGCCCACGCTTTTGTACGTGCTGGGCTTCACTATATCGGTCGAGGTGATCGGTGCCGTATGTGTCTACTTCACCATCCCTGACGCCCTGGGCATGGGCGTAGAGGACAAGATTTGGTTTGCAGCATTCCATTCAATGTCGTCCTTCTGCAATGCCGGATTTTCCTGCTTGCCCGATGGCATGGCCAATCCCGTACTGATGCGTTCGGACCAGTCGATTTATCTGGTCACTTCGGCTCTAATTTTCGCAGGTGCGGTGGGTTTCCCAATTCTCGTCAACTTGAAAGAGATTATGGCATTCCGTTTGCGCCGCCTTTGGCGTTGGCTGCGCGGACTCTCTCGAGAACCCAGGCGCATACATGTATTCGACCTCAACACCAAACGGTGCTGTGGACCACGCTGTCAATCCTTGTGGTCAGTACCGTTGCGTTTTTCTGCCTCGAATACAACAATTCGCTGGCTGGCATGACGTTGTGGGAGAAGTGGGTTCAGTCGCTCTTCAACTCGCTTGTGCCTCGCTCGGCGGGATTCGCTTCAGTCAATCCAGCCACATTTTTGGATGTGACTATGTTGCTGATTGTCACGCAAATGATTATTGGCGGTTCGTCGCAGTCGATGGCGGGTGGCATCAAAGTCAATACGTTGGGCGTGGCCTTTGCCAGCCTGCGTGCCGTGCTGCTCGGTCACCAAGGCGCCACGGCTTTCAATCGCACCATTAGTCGCGCCTCTGTGCGCCGCGCCAACGCAATTGTTACCCTGTCGCTACTCACGCTTTTGGCCTATTGCGTGGCCATGCTGCTGCTTGAGCCGGCACTGCCGCCCAAGGCGGTGGTATTCGAGACTGTGTCGGCGTTGTTTACGGTCGGCTCGTCGCTGGGCATCACGGCTGACCTCGGTGATGTGGCGAAAACACTGCTATGTACCGCTATGTTCCTTGGACGCGTTGGCTTGCTGTCGCTGCTGTGTGGCATGATGCGTCAGCGCCGCGATCTCTCGCCCCACTTGCCATCAGATAATGTTATAATCAACTAACCATCTACAATACAATGCGCTACCTCATCCTTGGCCTCGGCATATATGGTTCCAATTTGGCTCGCGATCTTGCTGACATGGGCCACGAAGTGATTGGCGTGGACGAAAGCCACGAGAAAATTGATGCCATCAAAGATTACATTTCCACCGTCTACATGCTCGACGTCACCGAGGAGGCCAGCCTGGCGCTCCTGCCCCTTAAAAATGTCGACCTCGTCATCGTGGCCATAGGTGAGAACTTTGGCGCCAGCGTCAAGGTTGTGGCTATGCTCAAAAAGATGGGAGTCAAGCATATATACGCCCGAGCCATCGACTCACTCCACGAGTCGATACTGCAAGGCTTCGAACTCGACCGCATAGTCACCCCCGAGCAGCGCGCCGCCCGCGACCTGACGCTTGAAATGGGCCTGGGCTCCAAGGTCATGACCCTGGCCATTGACGATGACCACTTCGTGGTAAAGTTCACCGCGCCGCCCGCCCTGGTGGGCATGCGTTACGCCGACATCGACTTCCAAAAGACATTCAAACTCACCCTCGTGGCCGTCACCAAAGACGTTGACAAGCGCAATGTGATGGGCAT
>CAMWUM010000074.1 GCA_947177435.1 uncultured Muribaculaceae bacterium | reverse complement strand
AAAAGAGCAAATTTTTTGGTAAAAAAGGCGAATATGATTGGGGGATTTTTGCTAATTTTGCAACGTGATAACAATATTAGGCACACGAAAACAACATAGTAAAACATAGAAGTATGAAGTTATTGAAAATCAGTGTGATGGCGTTTGGTTTGTATGCCATTGCAACTTTGGCTTCCTGCTCGGGCAAAACCCAGCAGGCTCCCCAGCAGCAGGCTCCGGAAGTCGCCGTAATGACGGTGACACCGCAGAGTTCCGAACTCGAGTCTTCTTATCCCGCAGTCATCAAAGGCAAGACTGACATTGCCATCCGTCCGCAGGTGTCAGGCTTCATCACCAAGGTGCACGTCGATGAGGGCCAAAAGGTAGTAAAGGGCCAGACCCTTTTCACAATTGACCAGGTGCAGTTCCAGGCTGCCGTCGATCAGGCCGAAGCCGCTGTAAACTCTGCCCGTGTGGCCGTAAGCAACGCTCAGATCCAGGCTGACAATCAGAAGCGCCTCTTCGAAAAGAACATCATCAGCCAATCGCAATACCAGACTTCTCTCAACCAACTCTCGCAGGCCAAGGCGAGCCTCGCTCAGGCACAGGCCGCACTCGAAAGCGCCCGCAAGAATCTGTCGTACACCGTGGTAACGGCTCCCGCCGACGGTATTATTGGCTCAATCCCCAACCGCGAGGGTTCGCTCGCTTCGCCCTCGTCGGCCCAGCCCCTGACCACCGTCAGCGAGAACTCGCAGATGTACGCATATTTCTCACTCAACGAGAAGGATCTTCTTGACCTCACCGGCAACGGCCAGTACTCGCTCGAATCTCGCATTGACAGCATGCCCAAGGTGCGCTTGCGCCTTGCTAACGGCACCGTTTATCCCATCGAGGGCAAAATCGCCACGGTGTCGGGCGTGCTCAACAGCTCGACCGGCGCAGCCTCGGTGCGCGCACTGTTTGACAACCCCAACGGCGTGCTTCTCAGCGGCGCCACCGGTCAAGTGCTCATCCCTCAGCAAGAAGACAACGCAATCATCATTCCCCAGAAGGCTACCTACGAACTGCAGGACCACAAGTTCGTGCTTGTCGTAGGCCCTGATAACAAGGTGACCTCAACCACCATCACCGTAATGCCTGTCGACGACGGCAAGAACTACGTAGTGGCCTCCGGCCTCAACCCCGGCGACGTGATTGTAACCGAAGGCGTTGGCACCAAGGTGCGCGACGGCATGGAGATAAATCCCAAGCATGAGTAACGCGTGTGTTTAACTTATCCAATCGCATATAATGAAATTAGACACATTTATAAATAGGCCGGTGCTGTCGACGGTGATTTCAATTTTCATCGTCCTACTCGGCCTGATTGGCCTGGCATCGCTGCCTATCACACAATTTCCCGACATCGCGCCGCCCACCATCTCGGTGAGCACCACCTATGCCGGCGCCAACGCCCAGGCCGTGCTCAACTCGGTGATTGCCCCTCTGGAGGAGTCGATCAACGGCGCAGAGGGCATGATGTATATGTCGTCGTCGGCCACTAACACCGGCAGCGCCTCGATTACCGTATATTTCGAGCAGGGTTTTAATCCCGACATGGCGGCTGTAGCCGTACAGAACCGCGTGGCCAAGGCGCAGAACTTGCTCCCTGCCGAAGTTACCCGCGTGGGCGTGCTCACGCAGAAGCGCCAGACGTCGATGCTCGTGGGTATCGCCCTTGTTGACACCTCCGGCACATACAGCGAGGAGTTCATCGAGAACTATATGAAGATTAACGTCGTGCCCCAGTTGCAGCGTATCTCCGGCGTGGGCGACGTGCAGGTGATGGGCGCCGACTATTCGATGCGTATTTGGCTCAAGCCCGACGTTATGGCCCAGTATAACCTCATGCCGAGCGACATATCGGCCGTTATGGCTGAGCAGAACATCGAGGCTGCTCCCGGCGCCTTCGGCGAGCAGGGAGACCAGACGTTCCAGTACTCGATGACCTACAAGGGACGCCTCAGCACGCCCGAGGAGTTTGGCGACATCGTGGTGCGCGCCAACGACAACGGCGAGGTACTCCTGCTCAAAGACGTGGCCGACATCGAGATGGGTCGCGTAACTTACGGCTTCCACTCCAAGCTCAACGGCAATCCCGCCGTTATGGCTATGGTGTACCAGACCGCAGGCTCCAACGCCACCGAAATCATCAACCGATGCCTCAAATTTGTTGACGAGATCAAGCCTGACCTGCCCAAGGGCATGGCCGTCGAGATCCCGATGAACAACAACGACTTCCTCTATGCGTCAATTCACCACGTGATCCAGACCCTGATTGAGGCGTTCATCCTTGTGTTCTTCGTGGTGTACATCTTCCTGCAAGACCTGCGCTCGACCATCATCCCCGCCATCGCCATCCCCGTGGCTTTGATTGGTACGTTCTTTATGCTCAACGTCATAGGCTTCTCACTCAACCTCATCACCCTGTCGGCTCTCGTGCTTGCGATTGCCATTGTGGTCGACGACGCCATTGTGGTGGTCGAGGCGGTGCACGCCAAGCTCGATGTGGGCTACAAGAGCGCTCGCCGAGCCTCGATCGATGCAATGAACGAGATTGCCGGTGCTCTGGTGTCGATTACGCTGGTCATGATGCTCGTGTTCATCCCCGTTTCGTTCATGGGCGGCACCACGGGTATCTTCTACCGCCAGTTCGGTCTCACCATCGCCGTCGCCGTGGGCTTCTCGGCTATCAACGCGCTTACGCTCTCGCCGGCCCTGTGCGCCGTGTTCCTCAAGGCCCACGATGCCGAAGGTAACGAAAAGCCTATAGGCCAGCGCATGGGCGAGGCTTACGCCGAAGCCGCCGCCACGATGCGCAAGCGTTCTCCCAAGTTCACCCTCAGCATGCATCCGCTGGTTACCTTGTGCTTTGTGGCTGCCACCATTACGTTTATGGTGCTTGGGTGGTACCAGATGGAGGTTATATGGAAACTAATTGTGGCCAGCCTCTGCGCCATCGTTGCCATTATGGGCATCTTCAACAAGCGATTCCACCAGGGCTTCAATTCGGGCTTCGACAAGATGCTCAAGAAGTACAGCAAGGTCACTTCGTTCTTTACCAAGCATAAGTTCATATCGTTCGGCGTTGTTGCCGCCTCGATCGCAGCTCTGGTGATGCTGATGATGCGCACGCCCTCGTCGCTCGTTCCCGAGGAGGACACCGGCGTATTCTTCGTGATGCTCAACATGCCTCCGGGCACCTCGCAGGAGCGCACCGGCGAGGAACTCGACAAGGTCAACAACATTATTATGGATATCCCCGGCGTCAAGCTCGTGCAGATGATCAACGGCTTCAGCTTCATCGGCGGACAGGGCCCCACCTACGGTACGTTCATCGTCAAGCTTAAGGACTGGGAAGAGCGCGGCAAGGGCGAAAGCGCCAACGATATCATCAAGATTGTAATGGCCAAGGCCAACCAGATAGTCAAGGACGGCACCGTGTTTGCGTTTGCTCCGCCTATGATTACCGGCTACTCGGCCACCAATGGCTTTGAGATTATGCTCCAGGACAAGACCGGCGGCAGCATCAATGACTTCTTCACCGTCACTCAGGGCTTCCTGGCCGAGCTCAACCAGCAGCCCGAAATCCAGTCGGCATACACCACGTTCAACCCCTCGTACCCGATGTATATGGTTGACATCGATGTGGCTAAGTGCAAGCAGGCCGGCCTGTCGCCCAGCACGATTCTCTCGACCCTGCAAGGCTATTACGGTTCGATGTACGTGTCGAACTTCAACCGCTTCGGTAAGATTTACCGCGTGATGGTGCAGGCAGAGCCCAGCGCCCGTGTATCGCCCGAGACCCTTAACGAAATCAAGGTGCGCAACGGCAGCGAGATGGCTCCTATCACCAACTTCGTAAGCCTGCGCCGCGTATATGGCGCCGACGTGCTCAATAGGTTCAACATGTTCACATCAATCAAGATCAGCGGTCAGCCTGCCGATGGATACTCCAACGGCGACGCCATCGCAGCCATCCAGCGCGTGGCCGCCTCGACGCTGCCCCCGGGCTACGGCTACGAGTTCTCGGGCATGACCCGCGAGGAGGCTACTCAGGACTCCAGCTCTACGGCCATCGTGTTCGGCCTCTGCCTGCTGTTTGTCTATCTGCTGCTGTCGGCCCAGTATGAAAGCTACTTCCTGCCGTTCGCTGTAATTCTTTCGATTCCGTTCGGCCTCATGGGTTCTTTCATCTTCGCCAATATGCTCGGCATTGACAACAATATCTACCTGCAGATCGCTCTGATTATGCTTATCGGTCTGTTGGCCAAGAATGCCATCCTAATCGTAGAGTTTGCCGTAGAGAGGCGACGCTCAGGCATGTCGATATTCAACGCTGCCATTGCCGGCGCGTCGGCTCGTCTGCGCCCGATTCTCATGACCTCGCTTGCCCTCATCATCGGTCTGCTGCCTATGATGTTTGCCACCGGCGTAGGTGCCAACGGCAACCGCGCCCTCGGCGCCGGCTCAATCGGCGGCATGCTCATCGGCATGATCCTGCAAATCTTCATCGTACCCGCCCTGTTCGTGGCCTTCCAGTCTATTCAGGAGAAGGTAAGCCCCATCAAGTGGGAGCGCGAAGAGTCCGGTGGCAACATCGAGAAGGAAATCGAGCAGTATGTCAAATAATTCAAATTTCGCATGAAACTCAAAAATTCAATCATCATAGCAGCCCTGCTGCCGGCCCTCCTCGGGCTGGGCAGCTGCGGGCTGTACAATAAATACCAGACGCCTGACTCCACGCCTCTGCTGGCTGAATACAAGGAAGCCCGCGCCGCTGAAATTGACTCGTCGGCTTACGGCAACCTGCTCTGGGAGGACGTGTTCACCGATCCGATGCTGGTTGACCTCATCAACCAGGCTCTGGCCAACAACACATCGATGCGCAACGCCCTGGCCAACGTCGAGATTGCCAACGCCAACGTCCAGGGTGCCCGTCTCAGTTACCTGCCTTCGATTGCCCTGACGCCCAACGGCGCCGGCGCATCTTATGCTGGTTCTGACATCAGCTGGACCTACCAGATACCGGCCGCCGCCAGTTGGGAGGTAGACCTTTTCGGTAAGATTCTCAACTCAAAGCGCAGTGCCGAGGCGCAGCGTGAGCTCAGTATCCACCAAGCTCAGGCTGCCCGCTCGCAGCTTATTGCCGCCGTGGCCAACACTTATTACGGCATAGCCGCCCTTCGCTCGCAGCTTAATCTCTATCACGAGACCGCTCAACTTTGGAAGGAGTCTGTTGGCGTGATGGAGAATATGAAAGAGGCCGGTCGTACCACCGAGGCCGCCGTAGTGCAGTCACGAGCCAACTATTACAATATCCTCGGCGGCATCACCGACCTCGAGGTTAGTCTCGAAAAACTCAACAACACGATGTCGCTCCTGCTCAACGTCATGCCCCAAGATTGGCCAATTTCGGCCGATGCCGTGCTTGCCCTCCCCGTCAAGTTGGGCCAGGGAGTGCCGATGTCGGTGCTGGCTTGCCGTCCCGACGTGCGCATGGCTGAGCAAAGGCTCGCCGTTGCATTCTACGCCACCAATTCGGCCCGCGCTGCTTTCTATCCAGGTCTCACTCTGTCGGTCAATGGCGGATACACCAATCTGCTCGGCGGCTTCATCAAGAATCCCGGCGACTGGTTCTACCAGTTAGCAGGTTCGCTCACCGCTCCCATCTTCGCACGCGGCCAGAACATTGCCCGCCTTAAAGGCGCCAAGCTGCAGCAGGAGCAGGCTCTCAACAACTTCGAATACACGCTGCTCTCAGCTGCAGGCGAAGTGCTCAACGGTCTTACCATCTACGCCAAGGCTGACGAGAAGGCCGGCTTGATCGACCAGCAGGTGGCAAACCTCGAGAAGTCTGTCGAGTACACCAACGACCTGCTCGTATACGCCAACGGCACCTACCTCGAAGTGCTCACCGCTCAGCAGAGCCTGCTGAGCGCCCAGATGGCACGCATCAACAATCAGCTCGCCCGCACCCAGGCCATCATCAACCTGTATCAGTCAATGGGCGGAGGCCGCTAACCTTAAATCTTACCTTATCATGAGCAACATCAGTAAATTAGCCTACGTCGACCCTTCGGCCCGGCTTGGCAAGGACGTGACGGTGTACCCATTCGCCTACATTGAGGCGGACGTAGAGATTGGTGACGGTTGCGTTGTCTATCCCTACGCCAGCATCCTCAACGGCACTCGTATGGGCCGCAACAACAAGGTGTACCAGGGCGCAATCATCGGCGCTGAACCGCAGGATTTCCGCTGGAACGGCGAGCAGACCTACTGCTACATTGGCAACGATAACGTAATCCGCGAGCAGGTGATCATCAACCGCGGCATCAAGCCTGAGGGCGGCACGCGCATTGGAGACGGATGCTTCATCATGGCCGGTTCGCACATAGGTCACGACTCGGTGATCAAGGGTCCGGGCGTGCTTGGCAACGGCGTCAAGATTGCAGGCGGCGCCACGGTTGAGGCTAACACAGTGCTGTCGTCCAATGCCATCATCCACGAAAATGCCCACGTGGGCGAGTGGGTGCTCGTCAAGGGCGGCACGCGCATCGGCTCCAACGTGCCACCGTACACGATCATAGCCCACAATCCCGCAGTGTTCTATGGCGTCAACTCGCATATAATGAAAAAGAAAGGTTTCTCGGAGGAGGATATCGACGCAGCCGCCAAGGCTTATCGCCACCTCTATCAGACGCAGACCTCAGTGTTTAACGCTCTGCGCCGCATCGAGTCGGACATCGAGGACACACCGCTACGCCGCAATATCCTCGACTTCATCAGCGGCGCCAACCTCCGCATCGTCGGCGTCAACCAGTACGATTATTAAAAACTTAAAATGCTTTTGCCATGTATAATAATTTCAAACAGCACCTCGCTAAGGAGCTGCAGGACATAAAGGACGCCGGCCTTTACAAAAACGAGCGAATTATCACCACGCCCCAGCGTGCCGCCATCGAAGTCGAGGGCAGCGACAAGGAAGTGCTCAACTTCTGCGCCAACAATTACCTCGGACTTTCTGACAATACCCGCCTGATCGAGGCAGCCAAAAGCGGTATGGACGAGCGCGGTTTCGGCATGTCGTCGGTGCGCTTCATCTGCGGCACCCAGGATCGCCACAAGGAGCTCGAAAAGGCAATCGCTGACTATTTCCACACCGAGGACGCCATCCTCTATGCCGCTTGCTTTGACGCCAACGGTGGTCTGTTCGAGCCTCTGTTCACCGAGGAGGATGCCATCATCAGCGACGCTCTCAACCATGCATCGATTATCGACGGCGTACGCCTGTGCAAGGCCAAGCGTTTCCGTTATGCCAATGCCGACATGGCCGATCTCGAGGCCAAACTCAAAGAGGCTGCCGATTGCCGCTTTAAGATTATCGCCACCGACGGCGTGTTCTCGATGGACGGCAACGTGGCTCCTATGGATAAGATCTGCGAACTGGCCGAGAAGTACGGCGCGCTCGTAATGGTCGACGAGAGCCACTCGGCCGGCGTGGTAGGTCCGACGGGCCGCGGCGTGGCTGAGCAGTTTGACTGCTACGGCAAGATTGACATTTTCACCGGTACGCTCGGCAAGTCGTTTGGCGGCGCCATGGGCGGCTTTACTGCTGGCCCCAAGGAGGTGATCGACATGCTGCGTCAGCGTTCGCGCCCCTATCTCTTCTCCAACTCTGTCGCCCCCTCGATTGTGGCCGCCAGCATCGAGATGTTCAAGATACTGAATGAGAGCAATGCCCTGCATGACAAGCTGATGGAGAATGTCACCTACTTCCGTGACAAGATGCTCGCCGCTGGCTTTGACATCAAGCCCACTCAGAGCGCCATCTGCGCCGTGATGCTTTACGACGCCAAGCTGTCGCAGGACTTCGCCGCCGAGATGCAGAAGGAAGGCATCTATGTCACCGGCTTCTACTATCCTGTCGTGCCCAAGGGTCAGGCGCGCATTCGCGTTCAGCTCAGTGCCGGCCATGACCGCGCCCAACTTGACCGTGCTATCGACGCCTTTGTCAAAGTCGGCAAAAAGCTTGGCGTTATCAAGTAAGAATGCCAGAAATAGTTGAAGTTATGTCGGCCAAAACCGACATAACTACCTTGCCATATAAGTTGACGCCGGGGCGCATTGGCCGCCGCGGCGTTGACTTGTGGTTGGGCCGCTGGTGGTGGGCATGCGCATTGCCGCTTGCCACACTGCTTGTGGCCTCAATCTTCGACGTGCGCCTGCTCATTGCCGCCATGGCCTTGGCTCCCATTGCCTATCCTGCCATCCTAATGTTCGCCTTCTACGGCTACGGTCTCAGCCCCGCCACCTCGCGCCTGATAATCGAGCAGACGGCAACATTCGGCCCCGACGCAATCACAATAACCTACCTAATCGATCCGCCGATCCCCCCTCAAATCATCCCCTACAAAACGATAAACAAAGTCACCGACACCGGCGCATCCCTCCGCATAGCTTACGC
>CAMWUM010000073.1 GCA_947177435.1 uncultured Muribaculaceae bacterium | reverse complement strand
ACCCTCTCCTCTTCGCCGGCAGCGTCAGATCTGTATAAGACACCGCTGGAAAAATTGAGGGGAGGGGAGGGGGAATTTTGTCATGTGGAGAATTTTTTGTAATTTTGTAGGCTATTTTAAGAAAAGAAACTTTTACGACTTTATTTTGCGATATGGCAGAAAGAGAAGAGGAATACAGCGCCAGTAATATTCAGGTCCTCGAGGGCCTGGAGGCGGTGCGCAAACGCCCGGCCATGTACATCGGCGATGTTTCCGAAAAGGGATTGCATCACCTTGTGTATGAGGTGGTTGACAACTCAATCGACGAGGCTTTGGCCGGATATGCCAAGCATATCAACGTTACAATCAACGCCGACAACTCGATCACCGTCGTCGACGACGGCCGCGGCATCCCCGTGGACATGCACGAGAAGGAGCACAAGAGCGCCCTGGAAGTGGTGCTGACGGTGCTGCACGCCGGCGGCAAGTTTGACAAGGGTTCATACAAGGTGTCGGGCGGTCTGCACGGCGTGGGCGTTTCGTGCGTCAACGCGCTGTCGACCTACCTGCGCGCCGAGGTGCACCGCGACGGCAAGGCCTATATGATGGAGTTCGCCTACGGCAAGCCCACCACCGCCCTTGAGGTCATCGGCACGAGCGAGCGCACGGGCACGTGCATCACATTCCATCCCGACCCCTCGATATTCACCGTCACGGTCTACGACTGGAATACCCTGTCGAACCGCCTGCGCGACCTGGCTTACCTCAATGCCGGCATCACGCTGAGCCTCACCGATATGCGTGCCATCGACGCCGACGGCAACCCCCGCACCGAGACGTTCTACTCGAGCGAGGGCCTGAGCGAGTTCGTGCGCTACATCGACAGCAACAAGGAGAGTCTCATCGACGACGTGATCCACCTCGACACCGAGCGCCAGGGCATCCCCGTGGAGGTGGCCCTCACATATAATAATACGTACAACGAGAACGTCTACTCGTTTGTCAACAATATCAACACCATCGAGGGCGGCACGCATCTCACCGGCTTCCGCCGCGGCCTGACGTTCACTCTCAAAAAATACGCCGAGGACAACAACCTGCTGAAGAACGCCAAGGTGGAGATAGCCAGCGACGACTTCCGCGAGGGCCTCACGGCTGTGGTGTCGGTCAAGGTGATGGAGCCTCAGTTTGAGGGCCAGACCAAGACCAAGCTCGGCAACAGCGAGGTGATCGGCGCCGTGCAGACTGCCGTCAGCGAGGCGCTGGGCATGTACCTCGAGGAGCATCCCCGCCAGGCCAAGACCATCGTGGAGAAGGTTATTTTGGCCGCCCAGGCGCGCCACGCCGCCTACAACGCCCGCAAGCAGGTGCTGCGCAAGTCGCCCCTGAGCGGAGGCGGACTCCCCGGCAAGCTCACCGACTGTTCGAGCCGCACGGCCGAGGATTGCGAGCTGTTCATCGTCGAGGGTGACTCGGCAGGCGGCACCGCCAAGCAGGCGCGCAACCGCGTGTACCAGGCCATCCTGCCGCTGCGAGGCAAGATCCTCAACGTGGAGAAGGCTATGGAGCACAAGATCCTTGACAACGAGGAGATCAGCAACCTCTTCCGCGCCCTGCGCGTGACCATCGGCACCGAGGATGACCCCAAGGAGGCCAACCTCGCCAAGCTGGCGTACCACAAGATCATCATCATGACCGATGCCGACGTCGACGGCGCGCACATCGCCACGCTGCTCATGACGTTCTTCTTCCGCCGCATGCGCCCCGTGATCGAGAAGGGCTACCTCTACCTCGCCACTCCGCCGCTGTACAAGTGCAAGAAGGGCAAGAACGAGGAATACTGCTGGACCGATCAGCAGGTCAACAACTTCATCATGCGCTACGGCCAGGGCGTGAACGTGCAGCGATTCAAAGGTCTGGGCGAGATGAGCGAGCGCGAGCTCAAGGACACCACCATGGATCCCGAGAACCGCATCCTCAAGCAGGTGACCATCAGCGACGCCGCCGAGGCCGACCGCATCTTCTCGATGCTCATGGGCGAGGACGTGGCTCCCCGCCGCGAGTTCATCGAAGCCAACGCCAATTACGCTAACATCGACGCCTAAGTAAATTTTTTTAGCACCGGGACGCAGCAAAAACTGTCGCCCCGGTGTTATATATATAAAGGTGGGGTCAGAGATGTGAAATCGCGACCGCCGCTCAATGTTTCAACTTCAATACAGAATACTATGGCACGACAGTCGAAAAAAAGCATATCAGGCAAGCAGCTCAGAGCGCAAGTACTTGCTTATATAGAAAATCAACAAGGCAAATCGTTGAACTACCACACCGTGGCCGGCGCCCTCGGCTACGCTAACCAGCATCTGCGCGCCGTGGCGATGGCCATGGCCGAACTTGCTTTTGACGGAGAGCTGAAAGAGACGTCGCCTGGCATGTACAAGGCCATCGACCGCACCAAGGAGGCTATCGGCACGTTTGTGCGCCGCAGCAACGGCAAGCACAGCGTCATCACCGACGAGGACGGCGTGGCCATTGCAGTGCCCGACGCCAAGTCGAAGCGCGCGCTCAACGGCGACAAGGTGCGCGTAGCCATTTCCAAGCCGCGCCGCAGCGGCGAAGAGGCTATAGCTACTGTGGTTGAGATTATCGAAAAGAAAGACCAGGTGTTTGTAGGCACATTGCAGGTTGACAAGCATTTTGCGTACCTGCTTACCGACTCCAAATTCCTGGGCTCAGACATATTCATCCCCAAAACAAAGCTCAAAGACGGCCAGACCGGCGACAAGGCTATCGCCCGCATCACCGATTGGCCCGAGGACCAGAAAAATCCGCGCGGTGAAATCGTCGACCTCCTGGGTAAGACCGGCGAGAACACAGCCGAGATTCACGCCATTCTCGCCGAGTACGGTCTGCCGTATAAATATCCCGAGGCAGTGGAGAAGGCCGCCAACCGCATCAAGCCGGGCATTACACCGGCTGAAGTGGCCAAGCGCGTGGATATGAGGGGAGTGACCACCTTTACCATCGACCCCAAGGACGCCAAGGACTTTGACGATGCACTGTCGATACGCAAGCTCGACAACGGCAACTACGAGGTGGGCGTGCACATCGCCGACGTGACTCATTACGTGCGCCCCGGCACGATCATCGACCAGGAGGCCGAGGAGCGCGCCACATCTGTATATCTCGTTGACCGAGTGGTGCCTATGCTGCCCGAGAGGCTGTGCAACGAAATCTGCTCGCTGCGTCCTGACGAGGACAAGCTCACCTTCTCGTGCATCTTCGAAATCACGCCCGACGCCAAGGTGGTCAAGGAAAAGATCTGCCGCACCGTCACCCGCAGCGTGCGCCGATTCACTTACGAGGAGGCGCAGGAGGTAATCGAGACCGGCAAGGGCGATTTCGCCGAGGAACTTGCCATTCTCAACGGCCTGGCAATGAAGATGCGCGACGAGCGCTACGAAAACGGTTCGGTCGACTTTGACCGCGTGGAGGTGCGTTTCGATATCGATGAGGACGGTCGCCCAGTAGGAGTATTCTTCAAGGAAGCCAAGGAGGCCAACAAGCTTATCGAGGAGTTCATGCTGCTGGCTAACCGCACCGTAGCCGCATACGTCGGCAATGTGGGTCCGAAGAAAAAGGCCAAGCCGTTCGTGTACCGCATCCACGACATGCCCGACCCCGGCAAGCTCGAGGATCTGGCCTCGCTGTCAAGCACGTTCGGTTACAAGATCCGCCCCACCGGCAGCGCCAAGGAGGTGAACAAGTCGATCAACAAGATGCTGGCCGACGTCAAGGGCAAAGGCGAAGAGAACTTCCTCTCGACTCTTGCCATCCGCTCGATGGCGAAGGCCGTGTACTCAACCGAAAACATTGGCCATTACGGTCTTGGCTTCGAATACTATACCCATTTCACTTCGCCCATCCGACGCTATCCCGACATGATGGTGCACCGCCTGCTCGATAAGTACCTCAACGGTGGGCGTGGCGTCGACAAGGATAAACTCGAGGACGAGTGCAAGCATTCGTCTGACATGGAGCAGCTCGCCGCCAACGCCGAGCGCGCCTCGATCAAGTACAAGCAAGTAGAGTACATGGCCGAGCGCATAGGCCAGGTCTACGATGGCGTCATCACCGGCGTCACTGAGTGGGGCCTCTACGTTGAGATCAACGACAACAAGTGCGAGGGTCTCGTGCCCATGCGCGACCTCTCGGACGACTATTACGATTACGACGAGCGCAACTACTGCCTCATTGGCCGTCGCCACGGCAAGCGTTATCGTCTGGGCGACGAAGTGAAAGTGGAAGTGGCCCGCGCCAACCTCGACAAAAAGCAGCTCGACTTCACTCTGGTCGCAGACCTGGGCCGCAACGAGATCGCCTCAGACGAACCACAAAATGTAGGGATGCACCATGGTGCATCCTCCCCAGAGAAAAAATCCAAAGGTGCATCCTCCCCAGAGCAGAAGCCCAAGAAGAAGCCCGCCGCCAAAAAGCGCGCAAGCAAACCAAAGAAATAAACACGTATGGGCATCATTGCCATAAACGGCCTGAAAATCCGCGCCAGGCATGGCGTGTACGAACAAGAGCGCAGGGTAGGCAACGACTTCGAAGTCACCCTGCGCCTCGACGTGCCGTGCAGCGACGCGGCCATGGACACCGACAACTTGGGCGACACCATCAACTACGCCGAGGCAGTAGACATAATCAAATCCGAGATGTCGATGCCGTCGCGCCTGCTCGAGCACGTGGCCGGACGCATCCGCCTGGCCTTAGAGCAGGCTTACCCCGGCAAAATCGCTGGCGGAGAGTTGACCGTGGCCAAGCTGGCGCCTCCCATTCAGGCCCAACTTGCGTCGGTATCGTACACCACCCGCTGGGGCAGCATGAGATAGCATAGAATATTAAAAAATTACAATTAACGCAAAAACGGGGCCATTTGTCAAATATTATGGCTATTTTTGGCAGTTGAAACTTATATGACCATAACTTGATTAAATAAAACCTGATTCAAAATGGATGAGTTAGAGGACCTGTTTCGGAATCTTATCACCCACCATCGCCGCATAGACGTGGCTGAATCCGAATTTAAGAAGATGATTGCTGAGGACAACGAGCTCCATCAGCAATACCGCGACTGGTGCCATATCGTCGGCAACTCCGAGCGTATGGGCTTCCGCGATTTTTGCCATGAATACATTGAGTCTCAGGAAGAAGTGTGGGACTCGCTCACTGATTACGATGAATAGACTCAGGCTGCCCGCCGAATGGGAACCCCAAGCCGCCGTGCTGCTCAGCTGGCCTCACGAGGACACTGACTGGCGCGATATGCTGCATTGGGCGCAGTCCACGTTTGTGGGACTGGTACAGGCCATTGCACCCAGGGCTGAAGTGATAATAGTGGCTCCCGACGTGTCGGTGCCCCTAAGCCAGATACCCGAGGAGACGCTGCGCCGTTGCCGTTGTATCCAGATGCCTACCGATGACACGTGGGCTCGCGATTTCGGTGTGATAACCACCATAGGCCCTGACGGCAAGCCGATTGCCAACGATTTCCAGTTCAACGGCTGGGGATTGAAGTTCGCCTCGAGCCACGATAACCTCATAAACAGCCGGCTCGTTGAGTGCGGCGCAATCGATAAGAGCACCTACGCCAACCGCCTCAGTTTCGTGCTCGAAGGCGGATCAATCGAGTCAGACGGCGAGGGTACGTTGCTCACCACCAGCGAGTGCCTGCTGTCGCCAAATCGCAATGGCGGTATGTCCAAAGTTCAGATAGATAGCGAATTGCGTGAGTACTTCGGCAGCGAAAAGGTGATATGGCTCGACCACGGATTTCTGCAGGGCGACGACACCGACAGCCATGTCGATACCCTGGCCAGGTTCATGCCGGGTCATGCCATAGCCTATTCCTCATGCGACGATCCCGATGATATACATTACGAAGCGTTGCGGGCCATGGAGGCCGAATTGAGGCATGCCACTGACTGTCAGGGTCGCCCGTATAGGTTGGTGCCCCTGCACATCCCATCTCCCATCCGCAGCATTGCCGGTGGCGATCGCTTGCCGGGCACGTATGCCAACCTGTTGATTATCAATGGGGCTATCCTGATGCCCACCTACGGCGACGCGGTGTGGGATAAAGCCAATGCAGACATCCTCGCACGTGAATTTCCAGACTACGAGGTGGTTTGCGTTGATTGCCGGGCCCTAATCGAGCAACACGGTTCGCTGCACTGCGTCACGATGCAGTTGCCAGCGGGACTGATTAAATAAATATCGAAGTGGCGCGCAAGGTCTATTACAAATATAACCCCACGACCGACTCATACGATCGCGTCTATCCCACTGCGCGGCAGAGGGCATGGATTGTTGCGCGCCAATTCATTTTCGGTATCCTCTTTGGCATCGTGCTTTTCGTTGTGGCCTACTACACTCTCGAATTTCCGAAGGAAAAGGCCCTCAGGGCCGAGAACGAACGCCTGCGTGTACAGTACCAGATGCTCGGCAAGCAGGCCGACGAGGCCTTTGCCGTGATGGAAGACCTGGCCGAGCGCGACAATAACTTTTACCGTGTGATGCTGCAGGCTGATCCAATATCGAGTGCCCAGCGCTATGCCGGCCTCGAGCGCGAGCGCCAGTCCGGCCAACTCTCCGATGACGAGTTGGCGCTGTCCGTGGCCAATAAGCTCGACAGGCTTGACAAGCAGGTGTATATGCAGATAAAATCATACGACGAACTGCGCCAACTCGCCCTCAGTCAGAAAGACAAGCTCGACCATATGCCTGCCATACAGCCCATCTCGGAGCGTTACCTCAAAACTATGGCCTCGGGCTACGGCTACCGCGTCGATCCGGTCTATGGCACGCAGAAGTTTCACGAAGGCATGGACTTTTCGTCTGACATCGGTACGCCCGTATATGCCACCGGCAAGGGTGTAGTGTCGTTTGCAGGATGGAAGTCTGGCTACGGCAATTGCATCGACATTGACCATGGCTACAACTACACTACCCGCTACGCCCACCTGTCAGAAATAAAGGTGCGAGCCGGCCAGCAAGTGGAGCGTGGAGAGGAGATTGGCCTGGTGGGAAACACCGGCAAGTCGACAGGCCCGCACCTGCATTATGAGGTACGCCTGCGCGGAGCGCCGCAGAATCCCGTAAACTATTATTTCTACGACCTGACCCCTGCCGAGTACGACGAAATGATACGTGAGGCGGAGAATGCCGGTCACGTAATGGACTGATATGGAGGACGTAAATAAGCAATATTATAAGATAAGGGAGGTGTCGGAGATGCTTGGCATACCGGCGCCTACGCTGAGGTTTTGGGAGAAGAAATTCACCATCCTAAAGCCCGAACGCTCTGACAAGGGCACCCGGTACTATACCCCGGCAGATATCGAAAAGATACGCATGGTCAACTATCTCGTTAAGGAGCGCGGCTTCAAAATCGATAAAGCCGAGGAGATTATCCGCCATAACCATTCGGGCGTGAGCAAGCATTTCCAGGCCATTGAGCGTCTGAAGTCCATACGTCAGGAACTGTTGAAACTCCTGGCTGCCATCGACTCGGGCCGTAGGATAAAGCAGCCCGCGCCGTGAAATTCATACATACCTCCGATTGGCATTTCGGGCAGGAGTTGCGAGGCTACTCAAGGCTTGACGAGCATCGGTACTTCATCGGCCAGTTGTGTCGGATAGTGCGTGACGAACAGCCCGACGCCCTGCTGGTCAGCGGCGATGTCTATGATACGAAAATTCCTACGGCTGCCGCCCAGCGTGAACTCATAGATGCTTTGATCAAACTGCATCATTCATGCCCGAGCATGGCCATCATCGTTACGGCCGGCAATCACGACTCCGGCGCTCGGCTTGATGCACAGAGCCCTCTATGGCAGGCGATAGGTGTGCGTATGATTGGTTCGTGCCGTCGGTCTGTTGCCGACAGGTTCGACCCGTCGGAGTTGGTGATTGAAGTGCATGGCAAAGGCATCGTAATCGCGGCGCCGTATTTCCATCAGCGCAACTATCCCGTGGCAGGCGACAACCTGGTCCCCGAACAGCGGCAGCGCGCCTTTTTCACTGCTCTTGGCGATGCCGCTGAGTCGGTTAACGCTGGCCGCGGATTGCCTGTGGCGATGATGGCGCACCTCACCGTCGACGGTTGCGACTTCGCTTGCCATCGCCAGTCGACCATAGGTGGCATTAAGGCTGAAAAAGCCGAGGAGATGGGTGCTGGATTCGATTACCTCGCCCTTGGCCATATACATAAGCCTCAAACGCTGCGTGAGGGTCCCGGTGCCATACGCTACAGCGGCAGTCCGTTTGCTATGAGTTTTTCCGAGAATTTTCCCCATACCGTTTCGGTTGTGGAGATTGCGGCGCGCCACGATGCTCCGCTGGTACGCGAGGTCGAAATTGAACCCTTGCGTCGGGTTGTTACAATTGAACCGGAGGATGGAGATTTCGGCACTGCATTGGAGATGGCTCGCCGGCTCGGACGGGATGACGAGAGTTATGTGCGCTTTGTTGTGAAA
>CAMWUM010000072.1 GCA_947177435.1 uncultured Muribaculaceae bacterium | reverse complement strand
ACGTATTCGGACTCGACCCCGCCGTAGCGGCGGTGATGTTCCTTATCGTTCGCATTATTGATGTGATTTGGGATCCCATCGTCGGCACATACGTCGACAAGCATGATCCAGCGATGGGCAAGTACCGCAGTTACCTTATTATCGCCGGTGTACCCCTTGTTGGATTCGCGATTCTGTGTTTCTGGAATGGCTTTACGAGCTCGCTGCTCTACGCATACGTTACATACGTGGGCATGTCGATGTGTTACACTCTGGTCAACGTGCCTTATGGCGCGCTCAACGCATCGCTCACCCGCGACACCAACGAAGTCACCATCCTTACCTCCACCCGCATGTTCATGGCTAACGTTGGCGGTCTCGCTGTCGCTTCAGGCATCCCTTTGCTGATACGCTTCTTTGACCCAACGGAGACGGAGGACCTCTCGACTAACGATACGGCATGGTTCTACACGATGACCATATACGGTCTTATAGCGTTGGCGCTGCTGGTGTTCTGCTTTTCGCAGTGCCGCGAGCGTGTGGTAATGCCCAAGTCTGAGACCGAAAATGTGAAAGTCAGCGACCTCTGGCTTGAGTTCAAACGCAATAAGCCCCTGCGCATCATTGCGTACTTCTTCATCACTGCCTTCGCTATGATGTCGATAGCCAACTCGGCCGGCGCTTATTATATTAACTACAATCTTAACGGTACGGCCACACAGTTGTCAATCTTCATGGGCCTTGGTTCTATTCCGGCATTTATCTTCATGCCTTTGATACCCTGGATTAAGCGCAAGGTGGGCAAAAAGAATATGTTCTACATCTTTTTGGCCACGGCAATTTTCGGTATGGCAGTCCTTTATGCCATATCTATGATTGACTCCTTGAAAAATCAGATGTGGATGGTCTATGTGGCTCAGTTCATTAAGTCAACCGGCGTGATTGTGGCAACAGGTTATATGTGGGCTCTTGTGCCTGAGGTCATCAGCTACGGCGAGTTCAAGCACGGCAAGCGCATTTCGGGAATCGTCAACGCTCTCACCGGCATTTTCTACAAGGCCGGCATGGCAATGGGTGGCGTTGTGCCGGGATTGGTGCTGGCGTTCGTCGGTTTCAACAAAGACGCTGCAGTGCAGTCTCTTTGGGCTCAACAGGGCATCCTTTGGCTCGTCTGCGTTATTCCCGCCATCCTGCTGTTTGTGGCCATGTGGATCATTTCTAAGTACGATCTGACCGACGAGGCCATCGACGCCATCAACCAGGAGATTGAGGACCGCAACAAGCTCGACGCCCAGCGCAAGGGAAAAGCCGAATAAGTAATCTATGTATCTAATCAAAATCGCTATATGAAATTTAAGACAGTAATGTTGGCGGTGTGCGGCGCGGCGGCTTTGTCCTGTGCGCTGATAGGCTGCGGCAAGAAGACAACTCAAGCCGTGGTGCAGTCATACGGGCTTAAGGATGCCTTCAAGGGGCATTTCCTGTTCGGCTCCGCCATCAATGAAGACCAGGTCTCCGGCCTCGACACTGCCGGCGCCAACATCATCAAGACCCACTTCAACACCATCGTCGCCGAAAACGTGATGAAGTCGGAGAAGATAAATCCCAAGCAAGGCTACTATAACTGGGCCCCGGCCGACGAGTTCGTCAAGTTTGGCGAGGATAACGATATGTTCATCGTGGGCCACTGCCTGGTATGGCACCAGCAGCTCGCGCCGTGGTTCCCCTACGACGCTCAGGGCCACTATGTCAGCGCCGATACATTAAAGAATCGCATGCGCGAGTACATATATACAGTCGTGGGCCGATACAAGGGACGCGTCCACGCCTGGGACGTGGTCAACGAGGCCATTGACGACGATGGCACCTACCGCCATTCGCCCTACTACGACATCCTGGGCGAGGAGTTCATCCCCATGGCTTTCCAGTTTGCCCATGAGGCTGATCCCGACGCCGAGCTCTACATCAACGACTACGGCATGGAGAAACCCGCGCGCTGCCAGCGCTACGTGCAGATTGTCAATGACATGAAAGCGCGCGGCATACGCATCGACGGCATCGGCATGCAGGGACACATGGGCATGGACAATCCCTGGATGCACGAGTTCGAGACCGCCCTCGAGGCCCTGGCAGGCACCGGCTGCAAGGTGATGCTCACCGAGTGGGACATGAGCGCGCTGCCGACCATCACCGACAATGCCGACATCACCGAGAACACCCTCTACTCCGATTCGCTCAACCCCTACATCTCCGGCTTGCCGGCTGACGTGGAGGCGCAGTGGAGCGAGCGCATGGACTCCGTGCTGACCATCTGCATGAATCACGCCGACTGCTTCAGCCGCATCAACGTGTGGGGTGTGAGCGACGGCGACTCGTGGCGCAACGACTGGCCCGTCAAAGGCCGCACCGAGTACTGCCTCCTCTTCGACCGCAACCACCAGATGAAGCCCTTCCTCACCAAGTACCTCAAAAAGTGAATTGAATAAATCAAACAATCATATATGACAGGAAAATATTTGTTTCCGGCCGATTACATGGCCGACCCTTCGGTGAAGGTGTTTGGCGACAGGCTGTACATCTATCCGTCGCACGATGTGGATGTGGCTTTCACCGAGAACGACAACGGCGACTGCTACAACATGCGCGATTACCACGTGCTCTCGACTGACAATGTGCTCGAGGGCGAGATTGTCGACCACGGCTGCGTGCTTGACATCGACCAAGTGGAGTGGGCTAACCGTCAGATGTGGGACTGCGACTGCTCGGAGAAGAACGGCAAGTACTATCTCTACTTCCCCGCCAAGGATTATAACGATGTGTTCCACATTGGCGTGGCCGTGGCCGACAAGCCCGAAGGCCCGTTCATCCCGATGCCCGCCCCCATGCGCGGCAGCTACTCGATTGACATTTGTGTGCTGGCCGACGGCGACAAGCGCTACATCTACTTCGGCGGCATCTGGGGCGGACAGTTGCAGCGCTACCGCGACAACCTGGCCATCGACAACCCGCACTTGCCTAAGGAGGACGAGCCCGCTCTCGGCCCGAAGGTGGCTCTGCTGGCCGACGACATGCTGCAGTTCGCCGAGGCTCCGCGCGAGATCGTTATTCTCGATGAGAATGGCGAGCCTATGAAGCACGGCGACCCTCGCCGCTTCTTCGAGGCCACGTGGGTGCACAAATACAACGGCAAGTATTATCTGTCGTGGTCGACCGGCGATTACCACACCATCTGCTACGGCGTGGGCGATTCGCCTTACGGCCCGTTCACCATCAAGGGTGAGATACTCAAGCCAATGATCGGCTGGACCACTCACCACAGCATCGTCGAATACAAGGGCAAGTGGTACCTCTTCTATCACGATTCGCAGCCTTCGGGCGGCAAGTCGTGGCTCCGCAGTCTGAAGGTGGCCGAGCTCCACTACGACGAAAACGGCAACATCATCCCCGTCGACGACGGCAGTTACGACAACCTCAAAACTTATTATTAAGGAGATTAATCGAGATAATCAAGATTAATCCCGGAAAAATTGATTAATCTCGATAAATCCCGATAAATCCTGCTTAATCCCGATAATTATTAATTTAATTTTCAATTCTCAAACAGGATGTATTTACTTGGTTACGACATAGGCAGTTCGTCGGTTAAGGCGGCGCTCGTCGACGCTGTCACCGGCCAGTGCGTGGCTTCGGACTTCTACCCCAAGACCGAGGCTCCGATCAAGGCCATCAAGGACGGCTGGGCTGAGCAGAACCCCGAAAACTGGTGGAACTACCTCAAGCAGGCCACGGCCTCGGTGATGGGCCAGGCTAAAATCGACCCTAAAGACATCAAGGCTATCGGCATCAGCTACCAGATGCACGGCCTGGTGGCTGTCGACAAGGATTTCAACGTGCTGCGCGACGCTATCATCTGGTGCGACTCCCGCGGCGTGCCCTACGGCGAGAAGGCCCTGGCCGACCTCGGCGCTGAGACCTGCCTGAGCCACCTGCTCAACCAGCCCGGCAACTTCACCGCCACCAAGCTGGCGTGGGTGAAGGAGAACGAGCCCCAGCTCTTTGAGCAAATATACAAGATAATGCTGCCCGGCGACTACATCGCCTGGCGCCTCACCGGCGAGCTCTGCACCAACCCCGAGGGCCTGTCGGAGTATATGCTTTGGGACTTCAAGGAGTGCGGCCCGGCCCACTTCCTGATGGACTATTTTGGCTACGGCCATTCGATCCTCCCCGAGGTGAAGCCTACATTCTCGGAGCAGGGCCGCGTGACCGAGAATGTGGCAGCCGAGCTTGGCCTCGCCCCCGGCATCCCCGTCACCTACCGCGCCGGCGACCAGCCTAACAACGCACTGTCACTCAATGTGTTCAATCCCGGTGAGGTGGCATCGACGGCAGGTACCTCCGGCGTGGTGTACGGCATCAACGGCACGGTCGACTACGACCCCCGCAGCCGCGTCAACAATTTCGCCCACGTCAACCACACCGCCGAGCAGACCCGCATCGGCGTGATGACCTGCATCAGCGGCACCGGCATCCTCAACTCGTGGATTAAGCGCAACGTCGCTCCCGAAGGCATCAGCTATGCCGAGATGAACGACATCGCAGCCCAGGCCCCCATCGGCAGCCTTGGCGTGTCGATTCTGCCTTTCGGCAACGGCGCCGAGCGCGTACTTGAAAACAAGCAGATTGGCTGCTCGATGCACGGCATCAACTTCAACATCCACAACCGCAGCCACATCATCCGCGCCGCCCAGGAGGGCATCGTGTTCTCGTTCATGTACGGCATGGAGATTATGGAGAGCATCGGCATGAAGATCGAGCGCATCCACGCCGGCCACGCCAACATGTTCCTCAGCCCCATCTTCCGCGACACGCTGGCATCAGTATCGGGCGCCACCATCGACCTGCTCGACACTGACGGCGCCGCAGGCGCCGCCAAAGGTGCGGGCATCGGAGCCGGCATCTACGCCGACAACAACGAGGCATTCGGCAGCCTGAAGCTCATCCAGACCATCGAGCCCGCAGCCGACCGCACCCCCTACCTCGAGGCCTACGCCCGCTGGAAGGACTATTTAAAGAAAGAGCTGTCATAAAGCCTCCCATCCTCCCCCAAAATCCCAATTCTCCCAAAAACAACCAACAAACCATCATAATAAACCAAAATTATGGCAACAAAAGAGTATTTTCCTGGCATAGGAAAAATCAAGTTTGAAGGCAAGGAAAGCCGCAATCCCATGGCTTACCGCTACTACGACGCTGAGAAGGTCGTTCTCGGCAAGAAGATGAAAGACTGGTTCAAGTTCGCCATGGCATGGTGGCATACCCTCTGCGCTGAGGGCGGCGACCAGTTCGGCGGCGGCACCAAGAAGTTCCCCTGGAACGAGTCAACCGACCCCGTACAGGCAGCCAAGGACAAGGCAGACGCAGGCTTCGAGTTCATGCAGAAGATGGGCATCGAGTACTTCTGCTTCCACGACGTCGACCTCGTAAGCGAGGGCAAGAACGTGGCCGAGTACGAGGCTAACCTCAAGGAGGTTGTGGCCTACATCAAGCAGAAGCAGGCTGAGACCGGCATCAAGAACCTCTGGGGCACCGCCAACGTATTCGGCAACGCCCGCTATATGAACGGCGCCGCCACCAACCCCGACTTCGACGTTGTGGCCCGCGCAGCCGTGCAGATCAAGAACGCTATCGACGCCACCATCGAGCTCGGCGGACAGAACTACGTGTTCTGGGGCGGCCGCGAAGGCTACATGAGCCTCCTCAACACCGACCAGAAGCGCGAGAAGGAGCACCTGGCTCAGATGCTCACCCTGGCCCGCGACTACGCTCGCTCTAAGGGCTTCACCGGCACCTTCCTGATCGAGCCCAAGCCCATGGAGCCCTCTAAGCACCAGTATGATGTCGACAGCGAGACCGTTATCGGTTTCCTCAAGGCTCACGGCCTCGACAAGGACTTCAAGCTCAACATCGAGGTCAACCACGCCACCCTCGCCGGCCACACCTTCGAGCACGAGCTCTGCGTGGCCGTTGACAACGGCATGCTCGGCAGCATCGACGCCAACCGCGGCGACTACCAGAACGGCTGGGATACCGACCAGTTCCCAATCGACAACTACGAGCTCATCCAGGCTATGATGCAGATTATCCGCAACGACGGCCTGGGCAACGGCGGCACCAACTTCGACGCCAAGACCCGCCGCAACTCCACCGACCTTGAGGACATCTTCATCGCCCACATCGCCGGCATGGACGCCATGGCCCGCGCTCTCGAGAGTGCTGCCGCTCTGCTCGAGGAGTCGCCCTACAAGAAGATGCTCGCCGAGCGTTACGCTTCGTTCGACTCTGGCAAGGGCAAGGACTTTGAGGACGGCAAGATGACCCTCGAAGAAGTTTACGAATACGGCAAGGCCGTCGACGAGCCCAAGCAGACCTCCGGCAAGCAGGAGCTCTACGAGGCCATCGTAAACATGTACGCATAATGGGTGCCGCTGCAGCTGCAGCGTATCCGACCAAAGGGAGCAAGCCTTACCTGTTCTCCATCGTATTGGTGGCAGTGCTTGGAGGCTTGCTCTTTGGTTATGATACCGCTGTCATTTCCGGTGCCGAGAAGGGCCTACAGGCCTTCTTCCTTGGTGCAAAGGACTTTGTCTATACCCCCACGATTCACGGAATCACTTCGTCGTCGGCCCTGATCGGCTGCATCATCGGCAGCGCGCTGTCGGGCCTGCTGGCCGGCAGCATCGGCCGCAAGCGCTCGCTGATTGTCGCCGGCGTGCTGTTCTTTGTTTCGGCTCTTGGGTCGTATTATCCCGAATTCCTGTTCTTTAACGAGGGCGAGCCCAATCTGGGCCTGCTGTGGGCGTTCAACGTCTACCGTGTCATTGGCGGCATGGGCGTAGGCCTAGCCTCGGCCGTGTGCCCGATGTACATTGCCGAGGTGGCTCCCTCCAACATGCGCGGCACTCTCGTGTCGTGGAACCAGTTCGCCATCATCTTCGGTCAGCTCGTGGTCTACTTCGTCAACTTCCTCATCCTCGGTGATCACCTTCAGCCCATCGTCAAGGAAATATCTGAGGGTGTATACCGCGTCGTCGAGGGCAACGACCCCTGGACCATCGCCACTGGCTGGCGTTATATGTTTGGCAGCGAGGCGTTTGTGGCAGGTGTTTTCACCATTCTCGTTTGCTTCGTGCCCATGTCGCCCCGCTTCCTGGCCCTCAAAGGCAAGGATGAGAGGGCTCTGCGCGTGCTCGCCCGCATCAACGGCATCGACAAGGCCCGTGAGATTTTGAAGGAAATCAAGACGGCTGACACCGTCAAGAGCGACCGCCTGATGTCGTTCGGCTTCCTGGTCATCTTCATCGGCATCATGCTGTCGGTGTTCCAGCAGGCTGTGGGCATCAACGCCGTGCTCTACTACGCTCCGCGCATCTTCGAGTCGATGAATATGGGCGACCCTATGGTGCAGACCGTGATTATGGGCATCGTCAACATCGCGTTCACCCTCGTGGCCATCTTCACCGTAGAGAAATGGGGACGCAAACCGTTGCTAATCAGTGGCTCGATTGGTATGGCCATCGGCGCTTTCGGCGTGATGCTCCCCAATATCGTCAGCGGACTGCCCCCGATCGTTTCGGTGGTCAGCATTATGGTCTACTCGGCCAGCTTCATGTTCTCGTGGGGTCCGATATGCTGGGTGCTTATTTCCGAAATCTTCCCCAACACCATCCGCAGTGCTGCCGTGGCCATCGCCGTGGCTTTCCAGTGGATTTTCAACTTCATTGTCAGCTCATCGTTCGTGCCCATGTACGACATGAAGCTCGGTTCGATGGGCGAAAGTTTCGGCCACGCCTTCGTTTACGGCCTATACGGCGTAATCTGCGTTGTGGCCGCCTGGTTTGTCTACAAGCTCGTGCCCGAAACAAAGGGCAAGACCCTCGAAGACATGACCGCCTACTGGCGCAATCGCGGTAAGAAATCCAACTAATTGCACCGGACGCACGGACCGTGCGTCTCTACATTGCATCATATCGATCGTAGGGACGCACGGCTTGTGCGTCCGTCGTATCATATTAATTGTTAATTGATTTGAAGCGGCGGATGGCGTCGACGAATGGGCGCCAGAAGCGGACGAGCTTTTTCTCGCCTACGCCGCTGACCAGAGCGAATTGCTCCATCGTGAGGGGTGCGCGTGCGGCCATGTCGGTGAGCGTCGCGTCGCTGAATACGAGGTACGGGGGCATTCCGGCCTTCGCGGCTTCGGCCTTGCGCACCTGCTTGAGCACGGCCAGCAGGCGCTGCTGATCTGAGGCGGGCTGCTTGGGCTTGGTGGCAGCCAGAGCGCGAGCCGTAGGCGATACGTACTTTGTGAGTTCGATGCGGCGGAGGCCCTTCACCACGTCCATGCCGTAAGGGGTGACAGTCAGGCGTTTGCCTCGCGCATAATCGATGTCAATGAGGCCGAGTTGCAGCATCTGCAGCATGTAGTTGCTCCATTCTGATTGCCGGAGGTCGCCGCCTGCTCCGCAGGTTTAGCCTCGCCGCTAGCCCTCGCCGATCATCTCGGCTCGGGCTCAACCGCGCAGGATGTCGACCAC
>CAMWUM010000071.1 GCA_947177435.1 uncultured Muribaculaceae bacterium | reverse complement strand
AACCAGGCGTTGAAAGAGAAACGGGAGCGGTCATTGCCGCTCCTTGCTTTTTATATACTCTTCATATTCCTTAATAAATTTCTTTTTACGCCAGTTGTGTTCTATCAGGTAGGCAGTCCATGGGAGTAGATATCCATTGCCTTTGCGAAGGATAACAACATAATTCTCATCGTTGTGCAAGATTAGCACATTGGTTTTGTTCCCGCGAGTATTTTCCCATACTCTGAGATACGGATGTTCACTGTTGTTTATAATGAAAGACGGCCATTTGATGCGCTCCAGGCGTCTCATGTCAGGAATTCTATTCTCTTCGTCTTCGCCCTCGGAAGTCATATGCCAAAATGTCGCTTCCTTGCCATCGGTTACAGGATATTTCTTTAAGGCTAATCTGATTCCCCTGAACATAGGACGCTTGCGTATGAACTCATCAGCGAATATCTCATATACGGCTTCGAGATAACGATTAAAATTCCCGCCAAATTGCGAGAGTTCAATAAGTTCGGGCAGTTCGAGATATTGTTCTATTTCACTATTTTCATCCATGCCACACTAATATATTGAATTTGGGTTCAAGGGGCCAAGTATTCGATGTCAGAGAGTAACCGCTTCTTTGTCGGATTAATTCGATAAGCGCTAATTTTGCGGCATTAGTATTCAATCCGCGATGCAGATAGGAAAGCGCGCCTATGAAAAGATCGGTTAATCCCATTATCTCGACCTCGTTAGACCGAATTTGCTGAACACGATGTATCATTTGGCGGTTGAAATCGTAGTGGCTATTGCATAATACATCATGCAATTTTTTAACCTTTTGTTGACTGCGCGTATCTTTAATGTCAATGTAGATGGCATACTCTCGGCCTGGAGCAAAAATGCGGCTTAACATTAAAAAATATGCGTGATAATAAAACTCATCGTGTGTCAGATGGAGCCGTGCCAAATCCAGCTCTCTTTTATTTATGATTATGGTATTGAGAGACAAGTGGCTGCAGTCAAAGAAATAATTTACAAGAGCCGTATAGTAATCCAACTTGGCGGGAGAAACTTTATTCCATTTTATTTCTGTATCACGATATACTCCATATTGAGCTTTAATTGCTCTTATTTGGTCAGATATCTGTTTTTTTAATTCATTAGGGCATGTGATTCCGCCAATAACCATTGCATAATCTTTATAACGGCCATTTTGGAGATGGCAGCTTTCATCACAATAGACATTGTATATTTTGCTGTTTGTCATTTTGTTAGGGTGATATGTCAATGGGAATAGGGGTTAGTAGGAGAGGACGCGCTTGCGGGAGGCGTCGATGCGCAGGAGGATGAACAGGAGGATGGTGAAGCCCCAGAGGGATGAGCCGCCGTAACTGAAGAAGGGGAGGGGGATGCCGATGACGGGGCAAAGGCCGATGACCATGCCGATGTTGACACAGAAGTGGAAGATGAGGTAGGAGGCTACGCAGTAGGCGTAGACGCGCCCGAAGGCTGTAGGCTGTCGCTCGGCGATGTGGATTATCCTTAAGATTAGGGCTATGAACATGAGCTCGACGAGCGTTGTGCCCCAGAAGCCTTCTTCCTCGCCGATGGTGCAGAAGATGAAGTCGGTGTGCTGCTCGGGCACGTATTTGAGTTTGGTCTGCGTGCCTTCGAGGAAGCCTTTGCCGGTGAGGCCGCCCGAGCCGATGGCGATTTTTGACTGGTTGACGTTGTAGCCGGCGCCGCGCAGGTCCTGCTCGAGGCCGAGCACGACCTTGATGCGCATTTGCTGGTGGTACTGGAGCTTGTCAAAGGCCATATCGACGGAGAAGAGGAACACGACCGACAGCACGGCGGTGGCCACGGGCACGAACAGGCGGGGCAGTCGGGTGCGCATGGCTTCGAAAGCGAGGTAGGCACAGGCTGCGCCGATGATGCCGAGCATGACGGGCAGTCCCGGAACGGGCACTTTGGCCCAGGCCTCGAGGATGACGATGACGGCGGCGCAACCGATGTAACCGAGCAGGAGGTTGCGGCACACTTCAAGTCGGTTCTTGCCGTAGATGCCTGACATGACAAGGATTATGAAGGCGATGGCCACGAGCAGCCAGAACTGTCCGGCGGGGGTGCCGAGCACCAGAGCCTCGCTGTACTTGATCGACACGACGAAGATGGTGACGGCGAAGGCGGCGGCGAAGAGCACCAGTCCGCTCATGCCCTCGCGGTAGAGTACGAAGAAGAGAGCGAGGTAGACGAGGGCCGAACCGGTCTCTTTCTGCAGGAGGATGAGCAGAATGGGCAGGCAAATGATGAGCAGGGCGCGGGCGTAGTTGCCGATCTTGGCGTTGAGCTTGAAGTTATAGCCGCTGAACAGGCGGGCGAGCGCCAGGGCGGTGGCCGACTTGGCGAACTCGGCCGGCTGCAGGCTCATCGGGCCGAGCACTATCCACGAGCGCGAGCCTTTGATGTCGGGCGCGACAAACGGGGTGACCAGCAGCAGCAGTATCATAACGGCGTAGATGAGGTAGGCGTAGGTCTCGTAGATGCGCGTTTCTATCAGCAGCAGCACTAAGCCGATGCCGAGGGCCATCAGGATCCAGCGCATCTGCTTGCCTGAGAATTCGGCGAAGGAGAACATGCTGGCCTGGTCGAAGTCGTAGCTGGCGGCGTAGATGCTGACGGCGCCGCAGCACACCATGGCCAGGTACAGTATGATGGTGAGCCAGTCAAGGTTCTTGAAGATCGACTCTTCACTTGGATTTCTTCTTAGGAGGCGCATAGTAGACTGATGTGTTAAGCATGCGGGCTTCGATGTATTTGCGCTCGGGTGCGATCGAGTCGTTGAGGTACTTTTCCATCACGAGGCTGCCGATGGGCACGCCGAACGTGGCGCCGAAACCGGCGTTCTCGACGTAGGCGCACACGGCGATTTTGGGGTCGTGGTAGGGGGCAAAGCCCATGAACGCTGAGTGGTCCTGGCCGTGGGGATTCTGAGCGGTGCCGGTCTTGCCGCACACCTCGATGCCGCTGAGCGCGGCGCCTCGGCACGTGCCTCCGGTGACGGCCATGCGCATGCCCTCGGCCACGATGTCATAGAATTTGGCGTCGATGTCGGGATGGCGCGGCGTGCGGTACTGCTCGTCGATGACGGTGTCTTGTATGCCCTTGACCACGTGGGGGGTGATGAACCAGCCGCGGTTGGCCACGGTGGCGGCCAGGTTGGCGATTTGCACGGGGGTGGCCAGCACCTCACCCTGGCCGATGGATACGGAGATGATGGAGTTGGCGCTCCAGTGGCCGGGGCCGTGGTATTTGTCGTAGAAAGCGGAGTTGGGGATGAATCCGCGCACCTCGCCGGGCATGTCGATGCCCAGGCGGTAGCCGTAGCCCATGGTGACGAGGTGGTTTTTCCATACCTCGAAGGCGTTGGATGACGAGCCGTACTTGCCACGGCGGTCGATCATGGCCTTGAATCCGTAACAGAAGAATGCGTTGCACGAAGTCTGCAGGGCGGGGCGAACCGGCAGGGGCGAACCGTGGCCGTGGCAGCCGACGGTGAGGTTGCCGCTGTGGTAGCCGCGCGAGCAGGGGTATGCGGTCTCGGGCGTGATGATGCCCTCCTGCAGCAGCAGCAGGGCCTGGGTGGGCTTGAATGTGGAGCCGGGGGGATAGGCGCCCATGATGGAGCGGTCAAACAGCGGCCAGTCGGGACGGTTTACCAACTCGCGGTAGTTGGCGCCGCGCTCGCGGCCCACGAGCAGGCGCGGGTCGTAAGACGGGGATGTGGCCAGGCATAGGATCTCGCCTGTGCTGGGCTCGATGGCCACGACGGCGCCGCGCTTGCCTACGAGGAGCGACTCGGCGTACTCCTGCAGGCGTATGTCGATGCTGAGCGTGAGGTTGCGTCCTGCCGTGGGGGGCACGTCCTGCCGGCCCTCGTCGTATCGGCCCTGTATGCGGCCTCGGGCGTCGCGGATCAGTATTTCGACGCCCTTGATGCCGCGCAGGTGTCGCTCGTAACTTTTCTCCACGCCCATGTCGCCGGTATAATCGCCGGGCGCGTAGTACGGGTCGTTTTGTATATCGGTGGCATTGGCCTCGCGTATGTTGCCCAGCACGTTGGCGCCTGTGGGGTGGGCATACTGACGCAGGGTGCGGCTCTGGATGTAGAAACCGGGAAATCGGTACAGCCTCTCCTGCAGGCGCCCGTAGTCCTCGGCCGAGAGGTGGCTGATCAGGCGCTGGGGGGTGTAAGATGAGTAGCTGGGATTTTTGCGCATGTCCTCAAACCGGCGGCTGAGATCCTCGGGGGTAATGTTGAGGGCGCGGCAGAAGTCGGCGGTGTCGAACGGCTCGACGTCGCGCGGGATGAGCATTACGTCGTAAGCGGCCTGGTTGTAGACCACGAGCTCGCCGTTGCGGTCGTAGATGAGGCCGCGTGAGGGATATATCGTCTTGCGCAGGAAAGCGTTGGTGTCGGCTGACTGCTTGTACTTATCGTCGGCGATCTGCAGGTTGAAGAGCCTGATGCCGTAGATAATGGCAATCAAAAGCAGGAAGCCGGCAATCACAAACTTTCTCTTTTCGAGATTATAGTCTTTTCTCATGCTGGCGTGTGAAGATTGAGTCGAGAGCGTAGATTATGACAAGGGTGTAGACCGTGCTGGTGCCGATCTGCAGCAGATAGCGCCAGGGGCTGAAGATGAAGAATGCGTCAATGGTGAAGCACAGGATGCAGAAGGCCAGCACCATCGTCAGGGCGTATTTCAGGAAGGCGGCCGTGCCCATTGAGCGCTGGCTGGGGCGCAGGCCGCTGAGGTCGTCGTCGCGCTGCACGTAGAGGTGGAACAGGGGCTTGCGGGCAAAGGCGAGGATGGTGCTGCTGAGGGTGAACACGCCCAGGGTGTTGGAGAATATGTCGACTAGCGCTCCGGTGGCGAAGCCTATGAGCATCGACACGTTGGTGCTCCAGGTGACGGGCATGGAGATGATGCCATAGACGAAGACCAGGGGCACGGCCACGTTGAAGAGCACGAGATTGTTGAAAATCACGGCTTGGGCCAGAATCAGCAGCGCCAGGCGCAGGATGTATGCGGCGATAATCTTAGCCATGGCTCACTTCTGTTTTTGGTCGGCCTCCTCGAGGGTGCGGAGCTCCTCGAGCTGGTTGTTGGTGATTACCTGCACATTGCTCAGGCGGGCAAAGTCGGTGAACAGCTTGACGCGCAGGGTGAAGAAGTTGTCGTTTTTGTGGCCAAGGTCGTCGATCACCACTCCCACGGGCACGCCCTCGGGGAAGATGTTGGAGTACCCGGTGGTGATCACCGTGTCGCCGGGCTGGTAGACGGTGTGCTTGGGCAGCTCGGTGAGGATGGCGATTTCGGGGTCGCCGCCCTCCCAGACGAGCGAGCCGAAGTTGTCATTGTTCTTGACCTTGCAGCTGAGCTGGAGGTTGGGGTTGAGCACCGAGATTATGCGGGCGCTGTGGGGGCCCACCACGTTGACGATGCCCACCACGCCGTTCTGGTCGATCACGCCCATCTCGGGCTTGACGCCGTCGAGGGCGCCGCGGTTGATGGTGATGTAGTTGCACGGGCGGGCCACGGAGTTGTTGATGACGTGGGCCACGATGAAGTCGAATCGGCGCATGGCCGGGGCCATCAGCGCCGTGTCGGCGGCGAGTTCGGCACGGGCGTCGTACAGCTGCTCCTGCATGGCTTGGAGTTCGGCCTGGAGCTGGGCGTTGCGCTCGTTGAGCTCCTCGTTGGCCTGGCGCAGGTTGAAGTAGGAGGTCACCTCGTTGCTGGCATTATATACGCTGGCCACGACCGAGTTGGCCGTGGTGAGGTAGACGTGGTGCTGGTACGGGTTGCGGCTGCATAGCATGGCGCACCCGACGGCGACGAGCGCCGCGAACAAGAACCACTTGCTGTTGCGTATGAAAAATGTGATTAGCTCGTGCAAGGCGGGGAGGGGAATATGCGCAGCGCCGGCCGCGGGGCCGGCGCTGCGTGCAAGTTTATCGGATGAGGAATGAGAACTTGTCAATGTTCTTCAGGGCCACGCCGGTGCCGCGGGCCACGGCCAGCAGCGGGTCTTCGGCGATGTGGAACTTGATGCCGATCTTGTCCGTAAGCCTCTTGTCGAGGCCGCGCAGCAGGGCGCCGCCGCCGGCCAGGTAGATGCCGTTGTGCACGATGTCGGCGTAGAGCTCGGGCGGGGTCTGCTCAAGGGCGCTGAGCACGGCTGCCTCGATCTTTGAGATCGACTTCTCGATGCAGTGGCAGATTTCCTGGTACGACACGGGCACCTCCATCGGCAGGGCGGTCATCTGGTTGGGGCCGTGTACGATGAAGTCCTCGGGCGGGTTGTCGAGTTCGGTGAGGGCTGCGCCGACGTTCATCTTGATGAGCTCGGCGGTGCGCTCGCCCACCTTGACGTTGTGGGCCCGGCGCATATGGTTCTGGATGTCGTCCGTCAGGTCGTCGCCGGCGATCTGTATGCTCTTGTTGCTGACGATGCCGCCGAGCGAGATTACGGCGATTTCGGTGGTGCCGCCGCCGATGTCGACGATCATGTTGCCCTCGGGAGCGGTGACGTCAAGGCCGATGCCCAGGGCGGCGGCCATGGGCTCGTAGATCATGTACACGTCGCGGCCGCCGGCATGCTCCGACGAGTCGCGCACGGCGCGGATCTCAACCTCGGTCGAGCCCGAGGGGATGCCGACGACCATGCGGAGCGAGGGGGCGAACCAGTTGTTCTTCGAGCTGGCCTTCTTGACCAGGCCGCGGATCATAAGTTCGGCGGCGTTGAAGTCGGCGATCACACCCTTGCGCAGGGGGCGCACGGTGCGGATGCGCTCGTTCTCCTTGCCCTGCATCTGCTGGGCCTCTTTGCCCACGGCAATGAGCTTGTCGGTCATCTTGTCGAGGGCCACGATCGAGGGCTCGTCGATGACAATCTTATCGTTGTGGATAATCACCGTGTTGGCCGTGCCAAGGTCGATGGCTATCTCTTTTGTGAATGAGAAAAATCGCATAGGTTAGTGACTGGGGGAGTAGAGGTGTTAGTGCTTGAAGTGGCGGAAGCCGGTCATAACCATAGCCAGGCCGTGGGCGTTGCAGTACTCGACCGAGTCGTTGTCGCGGATCGAGCCGCCGGGCTGGATGATGGCCTTGATGCCGGCCTGGTCGGCGATTTCGACGCAGTCGGCAAAGGGGAAGAAGGCATCGGAGGCCATTACGGCGCCGTTGAGGTCGAAGCCGAACGATTTGGCCTTCTCCACGGCCTGGCGCAGGGCGTCGACGCGCGAGGTCTGGCCCACGCCGCTGGCGCACAATTGATTGTCCTTGGCCAGCACGATCGAGTTGCTCTTGGAGTGCTTCACGATCTTGTTGGCGAAGAGCATGTCGGCCACCTGCTGGGCAGTGGGTTGCTCGGTGGTGACGGGCTTGAGGTCGTCGGGAGTCTCCACCTTCAGGTCGCGCTCCTGCATCAGGGCGCCGTTGAGGATGGAGCGGAAGGTGTGGGTGGTGTCGAGCTGCTTCTTCTGGCGCAGGATGATGCGGTTCTTCTTTTGGCAGAGGATGGCCATGGCGTCCTCGCTGTAGTCGGGGGCGATGATGACCTCGAAGAATATCTTGTTGACCTCGGCGGCCGTGATGGCGTCGATGGGGCGGTTGGCGATGAGGATGCCGCCGAAGGCCGACACGGGGTCGCCGGCCAGGGCTGCCTTCCAAGCCTCCACGAGCGGATGGCGGGTGGCCACGCCGCAGGCGTTGTTGTGCTTGAGCACGGCGAAGGTCGTGTCCTCAAACTCGGCCATCAGCTGTACGGCGGCGTCGATGTCGAGCAGGTTGTTGTAAGAAATCTCCTTGCCGTGCAGCTGCTCAAACATTTCGTCGAACTCGCCGAAGAAGTAGCCCTGCTGGTGAGGGTTCTCGCCGTAGCGCATGGGCTTGGCGCCGTCGATGGCCACGCGCATGGCCGACGGACGCGGCTCCAGGCTGTCGAAGTATCCGAAAATCTGCGAGTCGTACATTGACGACACGGCGAATGCCTCCTTGGCCAGCCACTGGCGCTGGGCCAGCGAGGTCTGCGCGCCCTGCTCGTCGAGGATGCCTGCCAGGAAGGGGTACTGCGCCTTGCTGGCCACGATGGCCACATCGGCGTAGTTCTTGGCGGCGGCGCGGATGAGCGAGATGCCGCCGATGTCGATTTTCTCGATGATGTCGGCCTGCGATGCGCCCGATGCCACCGTGGCGGCAAACGGGTAGAGGTCAACGATCACCAGGTCGATGTCGGGAATCTCGTACTGAGCCTTCTCCTGGATGTCGCCCTCATTGTCGCGGCGATTGAGGATGCCGCCGAACACCTTGGGGTGCAGCGTCTTGACGCGGCCGCCGAAAATCGACGGGTAAGCCGTGAGGTCCTCAACGGCGTCGCAGGCGTAGCCGAGGCTTTCGATAAACTTGCGGGTGCCGCCCGTCGAGAGGAAGCGCACGCCGGCGGCGTTGAGCATTTGCAGTATGACGTCGAGCCCGTCCTTGTGGTAAACAGAGATCAGGGCCGTAGATATTTTTTTGAAGTCAGCCATAGGAATAAAAATTGCACACTATTATTAGAGCGCAAA
>CAMWUM010000070.1 GCA_947177435.1 uncultured Muribaculaceae bacterium | reverse complement strand
CCCCAAGCCCCTCCTACCCTTCCTCGTGGAGAAGATGAAAACCCTCGGCACCGCTGCTTGCCCGCCTTACCACATCGCTTTCGTCATCGGCGGCACCTCGGCCGAAATGAACCTCGCCACCGTCAAGAAGGCTTCCGTCAAATATTACGACAACCTGCCCACCAAGGGCAACGAACTCGGCCACGCTTTCCGCGACATCGAGCTCGAGGAACAACTCAAGAAGGCAAGCGAGGAAATCGGCCTCGGCGCTCAGTTCGGCGGCAAATACTTCGCCCACGACATCCGCGTCATCCGTCTGCCCCGCCACGGCGCATCGTGCCCCGTGGGCCTGGGCGTCAGCTGCTCGGCCGACCGCAACATCAAGGCCAAGATCAACCGCGAGGGCCTCTGGATTGAGAAACGTGATTCCAACCCCGCCGAGCTCATCCCCGAAGAGTACCGCAACGCCGGCGAGGGCGAGGTTGTGACCATCGACCTCAACCGTCCGATGCCCGAGGTGCTGGCCGAACTCACCAAGTATCCCGTCTCGACCCGCCTGTCGCTCAACGGCACCATCATCGTAGGTCGTGACATCGCTCACGCCAAAATCAAGGAGCGCCTCGACAAGGGCGAGCCCATGCCCCAGTACCTCAAGGATCACCCCATCTACTATGCAGGCCCGGCTAAGACACCCGCAGGCATGCCTTCCGGCTCGTTCGGTCCCACCACCGCCGGCCGCATGGACCCCTACGTTGACCAGTTCCAGGCTGCAGGCGGCTCGATGATAATGATTGCCAAGGGCAACCGCTCAAAGCAAGTGACCGACGCCTGCCACAAGCATGGCGGATTCTACCTCGGCTCTATCGGCGGCCCGGCTGCCGTACTGGCCCAGAACTCAATCAAGAATGTTGAACTCCTCGAGTATCCCGAACTCGGCATGGAGGCCATCTGGAAGATTGAGGTTGAGAACTTCCCCGCATTCATCCTCGTCGACGACAAGGGCAACGATTTCTTCACCCAGATCGCCGATAAGTGCAAGAACTGCGCACTTGGCAAATAACAGCATCTGTCTGGTGGGGATGCGTACACAACGCATCCCCACCTTATATATTTTAGTATAAATGAAGGTTTTAAAGTTTGGAGGCACTTCGGTCGGCACGCCCGAGCGCATCAAGAAGGTGGCCCAGCTGATAGTTGAGCGCGGCAAGAATATTGTTGTGCTTTCGGCTATGTCAGGCACCACCAACACGCTGGTCGAAATCGCCGACTATTACAGCAAGGGCAATGTGCCCGGCGCGCAGGAGACGCTCAACGGCCTGGAACTCAAATACCGAGGCGTTGTGGCTGATCTTTACTCAACTGACGCAGACGTCGAAGAGGCCTGGAAACGCCTTAGCAAAAGTTTCGACCTGATACGCCGCATGTCGCTCCAGCCGTTTGGCATCGCCGAGGAGAAGGAGATACTTGCACAGGGTGAACTTATGTCTACATCACTGATGGACATATACTTGCGGTCTATTGGCATAAACTCCGCAGTAATACCGGCTCTCGAATACATGCGCACTCTCGAAAACGGCGAGCCCGACATGCCGTACATCCGCAGCCACCTCACACGCGAACTCGAATATGCAGACCAAGCCGACGTAATCATAACTCAGGGCTACATCTGCCGCAATCACCTGGGCAAGGTCGACAACCTCCGCCGAGGCGGCAGCGACTACACGGCTTCGCTCATCGGTTCGATTGTCGACGCCCGCGAGGTGCAGATCTGGACCGATATTGACGGCATGCATAACAACGACCCGCGCTATGTCGAGGGCACCGAGCCCGTAAGCATCCTGCACTTCGAAGAGGCTGCCGAACTCGCATATTTCGGCGCAAAGATTCTGCACCCGTCGTGCGTGCTCCCCGCCAAACTGGGCGATATACCCGTGCGCCTGCTAAACACTATGGAGCCGGACGCACCCGGCACCCTCATCTGCAACATCCCGCCCACACGCACCATCAAGGCTGTGGCAGCCAAGGACAACATCACCGCCATCAAAATCAAGAGCGGACGCATGCTGTTGGCCTACGGCTTCCTGCACAAGGTGTTCGAGACCTTTGACAACTTCCACACCCCCATCGACATGATAGCCACCTCGGAGGTGGGCGTGACCGTCACCATCGACGACGACCGCCACCTGGCAGCCATCGTCGACCAGCTCAAACACTTCGGCACTGTCACCGTCGACAAGGACATGGTGATCATCTGCGTGGTCGGAGACCTCGAGTGGCACAACAAAGGCTTCGAAGCCAAGGCCGTGGAGGCCCTGCGCGACATCCCCGTGCGCATGATTTCGTACGGCGGCAGCAACTACAACATATCAATGGTCGTGCGCAAGGAGGACAAGATACGCGCCCTAAAATGCCTGTCGCAGTCACTCTTCCCGCGCCACGATTAATCCCAAACTCGCTAACAATGAAACGAATAGCCATCATGTCAGCCCTCGCGCTCATGGCATCGCAGGCCGATGCCCGCAATTTCCTCGACATACCCTATCCCACTGCCCCGGCCGACGGCACCACCGACACGTATTTCGGCCTGACCGTGGCTGACCCGTACCGCCCCCTCGAGGACGAGACAGCAGCCGCCACACAGTTGTGGGTGGAACAGGAACGCGCCCTCACCACGGCCTACCTAATGCAGATTCCTTACCGCCAGACCATCAAGGAGCGTCTGACCGAGCTCAATAACTACCACAAGCACGGCCTCCCCGCCCTTGAAAACGACGGCAAATACTATGTGTTTGAGAACGATGGCCTACGCAACCAGTCTGTACTCTACCGCATGGACAAGCCCGGCGGCGAGATGGAGGAATTTCTCGACCCCAACTCGCTCAGCGAAGACGGCACCGTGGCCCTCACCGGAGTATATATGTCGCCCTCGGGCAAATACACCGCATACACCATCTCGCGCAGCGGCAGCGACTGGACCGAGATTTACGTGATGGAGACTGCCACCCGACGCCTGCTCGACGACCACATCGTTTGGGCTAAGTTCACCGGCGCGTCATGGCTTGGCGACGAGGGCTTCTATTACAGCGCATACCCGGCTCCCGAGCAGCAAGACAAGGCTTTCTCGACCGTCAACGACGGCCACCGCGTCTACTTCCACAAAATCGGCCAGCCTCAGGCCAGCGACGCCATAGCATACGACAGCCCCGACCCGCTCTATTTCGTGCAGGCTGAGGTGAGCGAAGACGGCTCGGCCCTTTTCGTCTACGAGAGCGGCCAAGGCCCCGAGTCCTCGCTCAAAGTCAAGGATCTGCGCCACCCCGGTGCAGATTGGCAGGTAATCGAGCCCTCAATGGAGTTTGAGGCCTACCCCATCGACGTAATCGACGGCACCATCTACATGCGCACCACCATCGACGCCCCTCTTGGCCGCGTAGTGGCTATTCCCCTCAACAAGGCCGCTGACCGCAAGGGATGGAAAACGGTGGTCAAGGAGCAGGGCGACATCCTCACCAGCGTGAACCTCGCCGCTGACAAGATGCTGCTCACCTACGACAAAGACGCCGCCAACCGCGTGTACGTCCACAATATGAAAGGCAAGCGCCTGCGCGAAATCTCGCTGCCTACATACGGCGTGGTCGGCATCTCGTCGAGCAAAAAGACGCCCGAGGTGTATTACTCGTTCGCCTCGTTCACCTATCCCTCGACGCAGTACCGCTACAACGTCAATACCAACGCCACCGAACTCTACCAGACCTCTGACATCAAGGGCTTCAATCAAGACGACTACGTGACTGAGCAGGTATTCTACCCCTCGGCCGACGGCACGAAGATACCTATGTTCATCACCTACAAGAAGGGCCTGCAGCGCGACGGCAAGAACCCCGTGTACCTCTACGGCTACGGCGGCTTCAACATCACGCTTAACCCCGGCTTCTCGGCCAACCGCATTCTCTGGCTCGAAAACGGCGGCATCTACGCTCAGGCCAACCTGAGAGGCGGCAACGAGTACGGCGAGCCCTGGCACTTGCAAGGCACCAAACTCAACAAGCTCAACGTATTCGCAGACTTCATCGCCGCGGCCGAGTACATGATTAACGAGGGCTGGACCACCAAGGACCTTATGACAATCGAGGGCGGCAGCAACGGCGGCCTGCTCGTGGGAGCCTGCGTCAACCTGCGCCCCGACCTGTTCAAGGTGGCCATTCCCCGCGTGGGCGTGATGGACATGATGCGTTACCATCTCTTCACCATCGGCTGGAACTGGGCCACCGACTACGGCACATCAGCCGACTCGGAGGAAATGGCACGCTATCTCGCCGCCTACTCTCCCGCCCACAACATCAGCAACGACGGCACCCCCTACCCCGCCATCCTCGTCACTACTGCCGACCATGACGACCGCGTCGTGCCCGCGCACTCTTACAAGTACGCTGCCGCCCTGCAGGCCGCCAACACCGGCTCGGCTCCCAAGATCATCCGCATCGACTCCAAGGCCGGCCACGGCGCCGGCAAGCCTGTGGCCAAGGTGATTGACGAATACGCCGACATCTACTCGTTCATCTTCTACAACCTTGGCTACAAGTGCGTAAAGTAACGACGATAATTGCGTGCTCCGCCATGGCCCTGGTCATGGCGGGGTGCTTCACCGGCGTGGAAAGCACGCCCAAAATCACATACTCCGACGTCAAGCGCGCCAACGCCACAGCGCAGCCGTCGGCCGAGCAGGCTTTCCTATCCGAGATTGGTCCGCAGCCCCCGACCGAGTGGCAGCCCGGCAAGAAATTCTACGTAGCCGACCCGAAGGCCTCAATCGTATTCTCATCCACTGCCGACATGAGCGCGCTGGCCGGCCAGGAGGTGGCGTTTCACGCCATCCGCCCCGTGCCGTCTGTCACCGGTCAGGAAGTGACTGAGATTGAATTCGTAACACCATCTGGCGAGAGCGTCTTTTACCGCGACAACCTGCCTTACGCCGAGGTGGCCGCCCGCCAGCAGCTCGAGGTGCCGTTCACCATAGAAATGTCAATCGTCGATGCCGTCAAAAAACAGCTCGCCGGTCAGAAATACTTCGTGGTCACGCCCCACTGGTACACGGCCGACGGTTCGCAAGCTGTCAACGGACTGCGCTACGTCGAGGCTGAGATTGTGGACGTGGCTCCCGGGAGCGCCATCTACCCCGTGCGCGTGGTGTTCCACCCGCTCGATGGCAAGCCAGATGAACTATACTCGATGTACATGACTGTCGGCAATGCCCGCACATCCACCCGCAACTTCTTCACCCTCTTCGCATTCAATAATCCCCGCGACCAATTCCCTCGCATGGACGACGAGACGTGGGACCTCATTTCACACTCCCTCGTCAAGCTCGGCATGACCCGCGACGAGTGCCGCCTGGCCCTGGGCACGCCCCAGACCGTGGGGCAGCGCGCCACCACCGCCGGCATGGTCGAATACTGGTCGTACTCCGACGGCGTCTACCTCCTGTTCGAAGAGGGATACCTCAGCTATTTCCGCAAATAACATGAAAAAAGGAAAACTATATTTCCGCTACGGCACGATGGGCTCGGCCAAAACCGCCATCCTGCTGGCTACCGCATACAATTTTGAGGAGCGCAAACTCTGCTTCGTCTGCCTCAAGCCCGTGATCGACACACGCGAGGGTGACAGCGTGATACGCTCTCGCATCGGCATCGAGCGCAAGTGCGAATGGATTTACTCCGACACCAACCTATTTGAGCGCGCCAAGGAAATGCACGAAAAGACTGGCGTCGTGGTTGACTGGTACCTCGTGGACGAGGCGCAATTCCTCACCGAGGCCCAGGTCGACCAGTTGGCACGCATTGTCGATGTCTACGGCAGCAACGTCATCTGCTACGGCCTGCGCACCGACTTCCAAAGCCACCTATTCGAAGGTTCGCGACGCCTGTTCGAACTGGCCGACAGCATCGACGAGATCAAGTCTACCTGCAACTGCGGCCGCAAGACCATCATCAACGCCCGTATCGACCAGCACGGCGACTTCGTGGAGGAAGGCGCACAAGTCGAAATTGGCGGTGATGACCGCTACGTGGCCGTTTGCCGCCGCTGCTGGCGCAACAAGCGCATCGAGCAAGCCTCGCGCGACGCCCTCCCCTTATTCTAATCCAAACCCGCCATGAAAAAACTTCTCCTCCCGGCCGCCTTTATTATGGGAGCGGCTGTCGTGCAGGCCACACCCGACGACCTAAAACCCAGGGTGGTGATTATGACTGACATTGGCCCGGCCGATGTTGAGCCTGACGACAACGAGTCGGCCGTGCGCTTGCTGGCCTATGCCGACCGCTTTGAAATCGAAGCGATATGCACCACCATCGGATGGAATTGCGACCCTTACCCCGAGGACTGGGCCGTGTACCTCGACCGCGTAATTGAGGCATACGGCAAGGACGTGCACAACCTTATGAAGCGCTCGGGACAGGAAAGTTTCTTGAATATCGAGGAGGAGAACGGAAAACAGCAACTCGGCTATTGGCCAAGCACCGAATACATCGCCAGCCGAGCTATGATGGGCAGCCGACGCGCCGGCATCGGCGTGATTGGTGAGGACAACGATTCTCCCGGCAGCGAACAAATCATCCGCCTGCTCAACGAGGACGACGACCGCCCGATATGGGTGCTGTCGTGGGGCGGCAGCAACACGCTGGCCCAGGCGCTGTGGCGGCTGCAGCAGCAATGCACACCCGAGCAATTGGCGGCCTACCTGCACAAACTGCGCATCTATACAATCACCGACCAGGATATGCAGTACAGCATGCGCATGCAGCGCGATTATAGTTCGCATCAGTGGATGCGCCGTGAGTTCAAGGATGATTTGCTATTCATCTGGGACGAATCGGCATGGCTCAATCAGAACGGCCTCGGCGTGCAGAACTGGGACAAGTACGCCAGCCTAATCCAAGGCAAAGGCGAGATGGGAAAGGTTTATCCCACCTACAAATGGGGCGTAGAGGGCGACACGCCGAGTTTCCTGCACGTCATGCCCAATGGCCTCAACAATCCCGACCGCCCCGAGCAAATCGGCTGGGGTGGATACCACGTATATGCCCTCAGCCCCGACAGCACCACCTATGCTTGGACCAACTGGCACGCGCCGGTCAAAGGCATCTCCGACGCCTACGAAAAGCGGTTTTACCCCGACGAGTTCAGCGACTTCGCCGCCCGTATGCAGTGGGCTGACACCGGCGCCGGCAATGTAAATCCAGACCTGACAATCAACGGCATCGGCGGCATTGCCCCAATCAATATCTACGCGTTGCCCGGACAAACCGTTACGCTCGACGCGTCCGCCTCGACCGACCGCGACGGCGACAATATTCGCTTCAACTGGTGGCTCCAGCCCGAGGTCAGTGAATTCTCCGTTGCCGACCTCGGTGAAGCGCCCGTTGCCCAATTCCTAATCCCAGAAGGCACTGCAGGCAAGAGCATCCAAATCGTTTGCGAGGCTCATGACGATGGCCCGTTCACCCTACCTGCCTACCGCAGAATAATCGTCTCGGTCTTGCCGCAAGCGATGGCTCCTTATTGACACAAAAAAAAGCCTGCGGCACAACGGGGTGCCACAGGCGGTTGAAAAATATTTATTATGAAAACTGCTATCAGTTGGTGAACACCAGCTCATCGTCCTTGACGTCGATGATGATGGGGCGTTCGCGGTCTACCTTTTGGGCCAAGATGTCCTTGCTCAGGCGGTTAAGTACCATGCGGTGTATGACTCGCTTGACGGGACGGGCGCCAAATTCGGGATCGTAGCCCTCTTCGGCCAGGTAATGCAGAGCCGCGGGAGTGACTTCGAGGGTGACGCCGTTCTTTTCGAGCATGCGCTTGATGCTGCCGACCTGCAGGCCAACGATTTCTTCGATTTCCTTCTCGTTGAGCGGCGTGAACATTATGATCTCGTCGATACGGTTGAGGAATTCGGGACGGATGGTCTGCTTGAGCATCTCCAGCACCTCGCCCTTGGTCTTCTCGATGGTCTCGGTACGGTTGTCGGCTGTCATCTTGGCGAAGTTGTCGCGAATCACGTGCGAGCCCATATTGGAAGTCATGATGATGATCGTGTTCTTGAAGTTGACGTTGCGGCCCTTGTTATCAGTAAGTCGGCCGTCGTCGAGCACTTGCAGCAGGATGTTGAACACGTCGGGGTGAGCCTTTTCGATCTCGTCGAAGAGCACTACCGAGTAAGGCTTGCGGCGCACAGCCTCGGTGAGCTGGCCGCCCTCGTCGTAGCCGACGTATCCCGGAGGCGCGCCGACGAGTCGGCTCACGCTGTGCTTCTCCTGGTACTCGCTCATGTCGATACGAGTCATCATGTTCTCGTCATCGAAGAGGTATTCGGCCAGCGCCTTGGCAAGTTCGGTCTTACCGACACCCGTGGTGCCGAGGAAGATGAACGAACCGATAGGACGCTTGGGGTCGTTGAGGCCCGCACGCGAACGGCGCACGGCGTCGGCGATGGCTGCAATGGCCTCTTCCTGGCCCACTACGCGCGAGTGGAGTTCCTCCTCGAGGTGGAGTAGTTTCTCCTTCTCGCTCTGGGCCATCTTGTTGACGGGAATACCGGTCCAGCGCGATACTACGTCGGCGATGTCCTCGGCGTCGACTTCCTCCTTGATAAGGGCCTTGTCGCCC
>CAMWUM010000069.1 GCA_947177435.1 uncultured Muribaculaceae bacterium | reverse complement strand
CTACGACATCTCTTGGGCGGCGGTTGCCGGCCTCGACGTGGGCCTGACCCTCGGCTTCTGCGACAAGGTACTGGCCGACATCGCGTTCTACAACAAGAACACCAACGACATGCTCATCCAGATTCCCTACTCGGCCACCACTGGCGTAACCGCAGGCTGGGGCAACGTGGCCTCGATGCGCAACACCGGCGTTGACGTTCAGCTCAGCTACACTCCCATCCGCACCAAGGACTGGATGTGGGAGATCCGCGGCAACTTCAACTATAACAAGAACGAAATCACCGCCCTCTTCGACGGCCTTGACCAGGTCGCTTTCCCCGAGAGCAACATCATCTACAAGGTGGGTGAGACCGCCAACGCATTCTACATGGTGCGCTACGCAGGCGTTGACCCCCGCGACGGCAAGCAGATGTGGTACACCCGCGAAGGCAACCTCACCAAGCGCTACAACTACGAGCGCGACGCCGTGATCATCGACAACAAGAGCCAGTACGCTCCCTGGGCCGGCGGCTTCGGCACCACTCTCGCCTGGAAGGGCCTCTCCCTCCGCGCCGACTTCACCTGGGCTGCTGACAAGTACATGCTCAACAACGACCTGTACTTCTGCCAGAACAACAACTTCGCTCAGACCATGAACCAGACCACCAAGATGCTCGACGTCTGGACACGCCCCGGCCAGATCACCGACATCCCCGCTCCCGGCCAGGAAATGCAGTTTGACGACCACCTGCTCGAGAACGCTTCGTTCGTGCGCCTGAAGACTCTCACGCTCACCTACTCCTTCCCCAAGTCTGTGACCAGCAAGGCCCGCCTCAACGACGTGACCCTCCACTTCACCGGCCGCAACCTGTTGACTTTCACCGGCTACACCGGCTACGACCCCGAGCCTGAAACCAACATTATCGCCTTCTTCTATCCCAACACCCGCCAATACGAATTTGGCATCGATGTATCATTCTAAGCATAAGGAGGACAAGACATGAAACTCAAATATTTCTTAACTATAGCCGCAGCTGCCGTGCTCACGACCGCCTGCGACATGGACCTCGCTCCCAAGGGCTCGCTTGACGAGAAGGTGGCCATCCAGACTGAGCAGGACGCAAAGCAGTTCCGCAACGGCCTGTATCGCAGCGTGCGTGCGGTAAGTTCGAGCCAGTTCCTGACCGCGACCGACATCCAGACCGATATGTTCAACGGCATTACCATCAACGGCAACCGCCTGGGTAACTTTGCCAATGGTACTATCGTGTCGAGCGAAAGCGAAATATACGATTACTGGTCGGCAATGTACAGCCTTATCGCCCAGACCAACTACTTCTTCGAGTACGGTGAGCCCGTGCGCGAGAAGCTCGAGGCCGAAGGCAATGAAGAGGCAGCCGACAAGGTGGCCCTCTACCTGGCCGAGGCACACTTCATCCGCGGCTACTATTACGCCATGATGTTCAACCGTTGGTGCGTCGAGTACGAACCCGCCAAGGGCGACACCCCCGGCATGGGCCTGCCCATCGTCACCGTGTTCAACCCCACCGCCGACCGCTCGAAGTATCCCGGCCGTTCGACCATGAACGAGACCCTCAAGTTCTTCAACGCCGAAATCCAGCTTGGCTATGACGGCATCAAGGCTTACGAGGATAAGTATCCTGCCGAAGTGGCTCAGGAGCGCCTCAGCGCCAACGCCTGCTACATCTCCAGCTGGGCTTGCAAAGCCATGCAGGCTCGTATCGCATTGTGGATGAACGACTGGGCCAAGGCTCAGAGCATCGCCGAGGAGGTAATCAATTGCAAACTCTACTCGCTGGCCACCACCTCCACCTATAAGGCAATGTGGACCGACGACCGCTCGACCGAGATCATCTTCATGCCCTTTGAGTCGACCGACGAGCTTGGCAACGCCATCGGCAATACCTGGCTCAACAATGGCCAGGGCGCTGATTACATCCTCTCGGCTACCTTCCTCAAGGAGCTTATGGCCGCAGGCATGACCACCGGCATGGTCAAGAAGTACAAGGACGTGCGCTTCGACGCTTTCGTGCTCGACAAGCAGCTCATCACCCCTTACGGCAACATCCTGGCCCCCTGCTTCAACAAGTTCCCCGGCAACAAGGCCCTGCAGACCACCGGCGAGTCTAACTACGTCAACAAACCCAAGGTATTCCGCCTCTCTGAGATGTACTTCATCGCCGCTGAGGCTGCTTACAACCAGGGTGACGAGAATAAGGCCAACTCTCTGATGCAGACCTACATGAAGAATCGCATCAACTACAGCGCCAACGAAGGCTACGAGGCACTCTCGGGTATCGCACTCCAGGAGTTCATCCACACCCAGAAGAGCATCGAGTTTGCCGGCGAAGGCTTCCGCATGAGCGACCTCCGTCGCTGGAAGATGGGCTTCAACCGCTATAACGGTGAGAACTACGACATCAACTCTAAGGCTGACTACACCGGCGTATCGCAGATCCTTACCCCCGCCGGCCTCGAGGTTGAGTACTCTACCACCGACTACCGCTACACTTGGCCTATCCCTGCAAGCGAGATCAATGCCAACCCCCAGATCAAGGGCCAGCAGAATCCCGGATACGGCAACTAATCACTCTGAGGATTTATCAACCCATTAGACAGTATCATCATGAAATACCTCAAAATTTTCGCATTCATGCTCGGCGCCGCTCTCTTCACTGCGTGCAGCAACGACGACGACAAGCGTGAATTCAACACGGTAAAGGATGTGACGGTGAGCATGGCTTCGACTACTATCGACACCAAGGAGAACCGTGGCATCATCGACGTGCCCTTCGTGGTCAACGGCGAGACCAACGGCTACGTAGTGGTCACCTGCAAGGTGGCTGAGGTCAGCAACAATCCCGCCATGGAGGATGTGCACTACTTGGTCACCTCCAAGAGCGTAACTCTTGAGCCCAAGGCTACCGAAGGTTCGTTTGAAATCAGCCTGGTCGACGACCGTGAGATCAACGAAGCCCGTGAGTTCATCGTAACTCTCGAATCTGCCGCAGGCGCCACTCTCGGCACCCAGCAGATGTGCACCGTCGTAATCGGCGACAACGACTCTGACCCGTACAGCCGCCTCGGTGGCCAGTGGGGCATCCTCGACCAGAACGGTGGCATGGGTAAGACCATCACCATCCAGGACTTCGACGAAGGCGAGGACGGCTACCACACCAAGTATCTGGTTTACGACCTCTTCGACTATCCCGTTGATATGTCGTTCAGCTACAATGACGCCACCAAGAAGGCTACTATGTCTATCAACTACGGCATCTTCAAGCTTGTGGAAATTGGCTCTGAAGTCATCGTCTTCGCCAACATCGATGGCTACCTCCATTATAGCGGCGCAGCCACGTTTGAGTGGAACGCCGAGGAAGACGCTGATATGATCAAACTCATCTCAGTGCCCTCTCCCCAGAACGTCGAGGACGGCGCAAGCCTGTGGATGTACAAACTCGAAGGCAACTCGCTCGTTGAGAGCTTCGGCTCAAACGACAACGTCTGTGGCTTCAAGCAGAGATAAACAGCTTTCCCCTAAAATACGCGAGGGCGCGCCGAGAAGGCGCGCCCTCGTTCTGTTTTTTCGTCTTTTTAGCCATAAAATTGGAGGGGATAGGGATTTTTTTTGTAACTTTACGCTCTGATTTGTAATAATGGCAACTAACCACGGCTATAATAATAGGAAAAGGCGCAAGCGCAAACCCCGCTGGGGCCGCATCATAGTGGCGCTCATGATTCTGGTCGGCGGCATCTGGCTCGCCGCCCGAGGCATCGTCAGCTGCCTGAGCGAGCCTCCGGCGATGGCGATATCAGAGGATGCTGGCGAGCGGACGCACGAGCCGTGCGTCCCTACACTGGAGGCAGTCCTCGCCGAGGAGGCTAATCCTTGGGAGAGCCACCTTGAGGCGATGCCTGACGACGGGTGCGTCAAGCTGAAGATAAACCCCATCGGCGGGTCGTTGGCCAAGGTGTTTGACGACCTCAACCCGCTGCACCTCGAGGCGGCGCGTGCGCTTGGTGTCGATGCCATCAACAGCGACGGCGACGCTTGGCGGCTGCGCAGGCCGATTGTCGAGATTAAGTCGTGCAGAGAGTACTTCGTCGACGATTTGCGGCATTCTTATCCGTTTTTGGTGCCCGAGGCGGCGCAGTTGCTCGCCGACATCGGCTCGGCGTTCAACGCTGAGCTCGCGGCTCGCGGTGGCGGCGCCTACCGCATCAAGGTAACGAGCGTGATGCGCACGCCGCGCACAGTGGGGCAGCTGCGCAAGGTCAACCGAAACGCGACATCGGAGTCGGCGCATCAGTACGCCACAACGTTTGACATCAGCTACGGCAAATTCATCTGCGACGACGACACCCAGCCGCGCCGCACGCAGGAAGACCTGAAAAACCTGCTGGCCGAGGTACTGCACCGGCTGCGCGCCCAGGGCCGGTGCTACGTAAAATACGAATACAAGCAGGCCTGCTTCCACATCACGGCCAGGCCTTAAACGCATACCGCTATGATTAAGAGACTTATGATTATATTGGCAGTGGCGTGGGCCACTTTGGCGCAGGCCGCCGCCCCCGCTCTGCCCGACTCGGTGACGGCCGAAGCCATGTTCGTGCAGGCTCCCGCGCTCAGGCCGCGCGTGCTCCCCGAAATTAGCCGCGGCACTCGCCTCGACATGCTCGACTATTTCAAGGCCGGCATCGACAAGGCGTCGGAAAACAATTTCGGCGGCCAGTCCAAGGTGACGGCAATTGACTCGCTGTCAATGGATTTCGAACTGACAGGCGACATTGCCTGCCAACTGTTCGTGCTCAACGCCGGCGGACGCCCCGTCACCTGCATCGTCACTACCTATCCCACGCCCATCCCAGACAGCCGACTGCGGGCCTACGACAGCAATTGGCGCGAGGTCAGCATCTTCGCCGAGCCGACCCTTGCCGACTGGCTTATCGACAAGAAAAGCCGCAAGGAGGCCGAACTGGCTCTGCCGTTTGTTCTTGCGTCATACCGCTACGATCCTGCCACGCAGACGCTTACGGTGGCCAACGAGATGGATGCGTACTGGATTGAGGCAGAGCGCCCCGCCGTGCTCGAGCAGATGCATAAGAAGCTCGCCTACCGCTGGGATGGCAAGCGCTTTAAGCTGATAAAGCAATGATAGAGCAGCGGCGCGCGCTGACCATCAGCGAAATATCGCGGCGCATAGCCCAACTGGTGACCGTCGATGAATACCTGCGCGGGGTGTGGATTGTGGGCGAGACCGTCGACGTGCGCGTCACGGGCGGCAACTGCTACCTTACCATCTGCGAAAAGGATGCCGACGGGCGCGTCGTGGCCCAGGTCCGCGCCTGCATCTGGCAGTCGGCGTTCAGGCCCATTGCACAGCGCTTCAAGGCCGCCACGGGCCAGGATCTGCGCGGTGATATGCGCATAATGGCTTATGTATCGACCAATTACCACCCTGTGTACGGCCTGGCGCTCTCAGTAATAGATATCAACCCGGCCTACACCCTGGGCGACGCCGCCCAGCGCCGCGCGCGCATGGTGCAGCGTCTCAAAGACGAGGGCATCATCGACCTCAACCGCAGCCTGTCGTGGCCTGCCGCGCCCATGCGCGTGGCCATCGTGTCGGCCCGCGGAGCAGCCGGCTATGGCGATTTCATCAAGCAGATGTGCGAAAACAAGTCCCGTCTGAGGTTCGCCATGCGCCTCTTCCCGGCCACCATGCAGGGCGACAAGGCTCCGCAGTCAATCATCGCGGCTCTGCAAGCCATTGCCCAAGAGGCTGACAAGTGGGATTGCGTGGCCATCATCCGTGGCGGAGGCGCAACCGGCGACCTGGCTGCCTACGAGGATTACGCCCTGGCCGCCGCCATCGCCCGCTTCCCGCTTCCCGTGATAATAGGCATTGGCCATGACCGCGACTCCACGCTGCTCGACTACGTGGCCAACCTGTGCGTAAAAACGCCCACTGCAGCCGCCGAGAGGCTGATAGGCATGGGCACGCAGGCGCTTGCCGCACTCGACGAGCGGGCACAGCGCATCATGCTGATGCTCACCGATCGCCTGGGGGCGCACCATCGCCAGCTCGACATCATCGAGGGCCAGTTGCCCGTGCTGGCCGTCAGCGTGGCCGAGCGCGCTCGGGCAGCCCTCGACTCGGCTCGCATGGCTCTTGTCGGAGTGGCCGACCGTCGCCTCAAGCCGCAGGCAGCCATGCTCGACGGCCTGGAGGCCTCCATGCGCCAGGCCTCGGCATTCGCCGTGGAGCGCGCGCGCGGGCGGCTCGACGCCATTGGCTCGGTACTCGCCGCCCTCTCGCCCGAGGCCACGCTGCGGCGCGGCTACTCCATCACCCGCCTGGGCGGCAAGGCTGTGCGTGATGCATCGGCATTGGCCGAAGGCGACATGATCGAGACAGTTTTTGCCTCAGGCTCAGCCAAATCAATAATAACCAAGATTAATCAAGAATAATCAGGATAAATCTTGATTAATCCCGATAGTCCCGAAAATCCCGATAAAATCTATGCAACCGACCTACGAACAATCGCTCGCCGAGCTCAACAAGATAATCCAGCAGATGCAAAGCGACCAGTGCGACATCGACAAGCTAGCCTCTATGACCAAGCGCGCCGCCGAGCTGCTGGCCGCTTGCCGCTCAAAGCTCACGGCCACCGAGGAGGAGCTGCGCCAAATCCTGGCCACAATGCAGGAGTGATGGACCATCTGCTCAATTTTTCCGACCTCGCCGCGCTTAAGGACTACGCGCGCGCTTACGGCCAGCACGGTGACGACTACATCGTGTGCTCTACGTCGCACCTGCTTGACAATTACGCCTCGACCGAGCCAGTGCGCCTGGCTGGCCTTGGCTTGGGGTTGTGCCTGCTGCGCGAGGGCGAGATCAAGTGCGAAATCGACCTAAAGACGTACCACGTCAAGGCCCCGGCCATGCTGTCGGTGGTATCGAAATCGGTGTTTCGCAATTTCGGGCACGGCCATGGCATATTCGACTGCCTGTTCGTGTCGCCGCGCTTCATCCACGACCTCAATATTGACCTGAGCGCCATAAATCTCCACGACATGATTGACAATCCGCCCAGGACGGTGACCGATGACCTGACGCAGGCGGAAATCGAGGTGTTTGAAAGTTATTTCAGGCTGTTGTACCGTAATGCCGTGGACGACAACGAGGTGGCATTTTCAAAAAACATCGGGCGGTCGGTGATGCAGGCGCTGTTTTACCAGATACTGCAGTACAACAATTCGCGCTCGACCAAGCCGTCGGCGGCCAAGGACGATGGCACGCAGGCGCGCCAGATAGCATACGTGCATGAGTTCATGCGCCTGCTGCAGCTCCACCATAAGATTCAACGCTCGATACAGTTCTACGCCGAGCGCATGTACATCTCGCCCAAGTATCTGAGCCACATCATCAAGGAGGCCACCGGCAAGTCGGCCTCAGAGTGGATAGCGGAGTTTGTGGTGATGGAGGCGAAAAACATGCTGCGGTATTCGCACAAAAACATCCAGCAGGTGGCTTACGAGCTCAATTTCACCACCCAATCGTCATTCGGCAAATACTTCAAGCACGTCACCGGCATGTCGCCGACCGAGTTTCAGAAAACATAAGTTTTACACCTCAAATACCTTTCCTTCGTCGGCCATGAGCACCGGGGCGCCGTAGGCCTCTTCGGCTTCGGTGCGCAGCACGTCCTCCTTGCCGATGTAGCTGCTGGAGAAATGGCCTATTATCAGCTGCTTGGCGCCGGCCTCGCGGGCGGCTTGCCCGGCCTGGCGGGCAGTGGTGTGGCCCCGCTGTGCGGCAAGGTGGGCCTTGTCATCGGCGTATGTGGCCTCGTGATATAGCGTGCCGACTCCGGCGACGGCCTGCACCACGCCGGGGTTGTAGATGGTGTCGGAGCAGTAGGCGTAACTGGCTGAGGGGAGCGGGTCGGCGGTGAGCCACGAGTTGGGGATGACGCGCCCGTCGTCGGTCACGAAATCGGCGCCGGCCTTGATGGCTGCGCGCTGGCTGACAGGCACTTTGTAAAATTCCACCATGTCGCCGCGCATCTGCCGGGGCCGAGGCTTCTCGCGGAAGATGAAGCCGACGGCCGGTACGGCGTGGCACAGGGCCATGGTCTCGACGGTGAGCGACTTGTCCTCGTAAATCAGCGCTTTTCCGATTTTAAGCGGATGGATTTCAAGGGTATATGTGAGAGAATGGGCAAACTGGGCAATCATCATGCGCATCAGCTCCACGCCCTCGGCGGGCATGTAGACGTGTACCTCGCCCCGCGTCTCGCACAGGGCCAGCGTGGAGAGCAGGCCTGGCAGGCCGAGTATGTGGTCGCCGTGCAGATGGGAGATGAAGATGTGGCGCAGGCGCGAAAACTTCAGCCCCATGCGTCGCATGCTCAGCTGGGCGCCCTCGCCGCAGTCCACCATGAAAAGGTTGCCATTATGGTTAATCACCTGGCACGAAGGCAGATGCCTGAGCGACGGCGAAGCCGAGCCGCATCCCAGTATGTTCACTTCCAGACCCATATCTTTTGCGTTATTAATATCAGCACAAAGTTACGAAAAAGATTTTAGATGTTAGATTTTATAAGTTAGATTTTAGATGTTAAAAAAGGGATGTGGGGGACAGCGTGCTCCAGTCGGGTG
>CAMWUM010000068.1 GCA_947177435.1 uncultured Muribaculaceae bacterium | reverse complement strand
GCCTCCACAGCCGATACACTTGCGCCGTGCAGTTACTCAATCGCCTGGGCCACTGAGAGTCCGTCGGGACCTCTGACCGGATTTTCGGCTTATTTCGACGGCAACCATTACCGTTTTCGCAATAACAAGCTTCAGGAATACCACCTGACCGAAAACGAAACGGCGTTCCTGCCTGTGGGCCCAGGGTCGCAAGCGCGAGGCGTGCAGAGCCGCGCGCAGTTTGCCGATCTGCTGCCGCAATTCATCGGCGCCAAGATGATTGAAATCGCTTCCGACTCTTCTTATGTATATACCTACCAGCCCGACAAACTCGTGGGCGGCAAGCACAGAATAGTAGTCGAGGGCGTGAAAATGTCACGTGGATACGAAACGCAGCGGTTCACCTACATATTTGATAAAGAAACGCTTTTGCCGGTGCAGATTGACCAGATCAACAGCCCCGGCTCCATCAGCGAGCAGTTGATCACTGTCACCTACGGCCCTGCATCGCAAGAGCCCGTCGTGCTCACCGAGCAGGGATTGATGGAGCGGTGGCCCGACGCCTTCGAGCGCTTCCGCCAAAGCACGTTCAGAGTCGAGAACCTCGTGGGCGAGCCTCTGCCCGCCTTCTCATGCCCTGTGGCCGGCTCAACCGACAGATGCACCCACCACGCCGGCGAGCCGCTCGACGCTCCTACTATTATCGCAGCGCTCGACCCGGCTGTCGGCACCAATGCCGAGACAGTCCGGGCAGTGCGCCAGGCTGTGGAGCAACTTCCCGTTCGCGCAGAAATATGCTGGGCATTCAAGACTAACAAGGAGGACGAGGCCATTGCCGCCGTTGGCGCGCTTGGCCCCGACGAGAAAGCGCTACTGTCGGCCAACGGGCTGATGCGCGACACTGGCATTACCCTCTACCCCACCATCATCATCTGCTCGGCCGACGGAAAAGTGGCCGAAGTGATATGCGGGTACAACAATGCGATAGAGGAAATTGTTATACAGAAAATGGCACTCATGTAGGGCCTCGATAACATTATTATTAACCATTTTTTTAATACCCCCAGAACTATGGAAACAGTTTACTTCCAAGGACAACCAATGCACACCAGCGGCATTGTGCCCGCAGTCGGCGAAAAAGCGCCCGGCTTTGACCTCACCACTCCCGAACTCGTAGAGGTACGCCGCAGCGACTACGAGGGCAAGCGCGTAGTGCTCAACGTGTTCCCCAGCCTCGATACCCCCGTGTGCGCCGCCAGCGTGCGCCGTTTCAACCAGGAGGCCGCCGGCCTTGACAACACCGTGGTGCTCTGCGTGTCGATGGACCTTCCCTTTGCAATGATTCGCTTCTGCACCGTCAACGAAATCAACGGCGTGCAGCCCGTATCGGCCTTCCGTTCGCCCGAGTTTGGCCAGAAATACGGCCTCACCCTCGTCGACGGCCCGCTCAAAGGCCTGCTGGCCCGCGCGGTGATCGTGATTGACGAAAACGGCAAGATCGCTTACCGCGAACTAGTCAACGAAATCACCAACGAGCCAGACTACGAGGCAGCAATCTCCGTACTCAAAGCATAACGCATACGCTTCCATAGGCCTCGCTGATGCCGAGCCGGCAAAAAATTTGCCGAGCTGAGCATCAGCGAGGCTTGTTTTTTGGGCATTTGCAGGAAAATTCGTAAATTTGCGCTTAGAATTGACAGACGATTATTTAGAAGAATGAAACATATACGCAATTTCTGCATTATTGCCCACATCGACCACGGCAAATCGACTCTGGCCGACAGACTGCTCGAATACACCAACACCGTAAAAGCCTCCGACATGGAGGACCAGGTGCTCGACAACATGGACCTCGAGCGCGAACGCGGCATCACAATCAAGAGCCACGCCATACAGATGAAGCATGAAATCGACGGAACCGTCTACACCCTCAACCTGATTGACACTCCGGGGCACGTCGACTTCTCATACGAGGTGTCACGCTCGATAGCCGCCTGCGAGGGCGCGCTCCTCATCGTCGACGCTTCGCAAGGCATCCAGGCCCAGACCATCTCAAACCTCTACATGGCTATCGGCAACGACCTGGAAATCATACCCGTCATAAACAAGTGCGACCTCGACTCGGCTAAGCCTGACGAGGTGGAAGACCAGATAGTCGACCTGCTCGGCTGCGACCGCGACGAGATAATCCGCGCCAGCGGTAAGACCGGCCAGGGCATCCCTGAGATCCTGCGCGCCATCGTCGAGCGCATCCCCGCTCCAGTGGGCGACCCCGCCGCTCCGCTGCAGGCGCTCATCTTCGACTCGGTGTTCAACCCCTTCCGCGGCATCATCGCCTACTTCAAGATTGTCAACGGCACCATCCGCAAAAACGACTTCGTGAAGTTTGTCAACACCGGCAAGGAATACCACGCCGACGAGATTGGCGTGCTCAAACTCGACATGGACCCCTGCGACGAACTTTCGGCCGGCAATGTGGGCTACATCATCTCGGGCATCAAGACGTCAAAGGAAGTTAAGGTGGGCGACACCATCACCCACGTCGACCGCCCCTGCGACAAGGCCATCGCCGGATTTGAGGAGGTTAAGCCTATGGTATTCGCCGGCGTTTACCCCATCGAGGCCGAGGATTTTGAAGACCTGCGCGCCTCGCTCGAGAAACTCCAACTCAACGACGCATCGCTCACGTTCTCGCCCGAGTCGTCGGCTGCCCTCGGCTTCGGATTCCGTTGCGGCTTCCTCGGCCTGCTCCACATGGAGATCATACAGGAGAGGCTCGGTCGCGAGTTCGACATGGACGTGATCACCACCGTGCCCAACGTATCTTATAAGGTGTACGACAAAAAGGGCAACATGACTGAGGTGCACAACCCCTCGGGCCTCCCCGACCCTACCCTCATCGACCGCATCGAGGAGCCGTACATCCGCGCCTCGATCATCACCGCTGCCGACTACATCGGGCCGATCATGACCCTTTGCCTCGGTAAGCGCGGCGAACTGCTCAAACAGGAATACATCTCGGGCAACCGCATCGAACTCACCTTCGACATGCCCCTGGGCGAAATCGTGATCGATTTCTACGACAAGCTCAAGAGCATATCGCGAGGCTACGCGTCGTTCGATTACCATATCCACGATTTCCGCGAGTCGCGCCTGATCAAGCTCGACATCCTCCTCAACGGCGAGAGCGTCGATGCCCTCTCAACCCTCACACACATCGACAACGCCAACACCTTCGGACGCCGCATGTGTGAGAAACTCAAGGAACTCATCCCTCGCCAGCAGTTCGACATCGCCATCCAGGCAGCCATCGGCGGCAAGATCATTGCCCGCGAGACCATCAAAGCTCTGCGCAAAGACGTGACTGCCAAGTGCTACGGCGGCGACGTCAGCCGTAAGCGCAAACTGCTCGAAAAGCAGAAGAAGGGCAAGAAGCGCATGAAGCAAATCGGATCGGTCGAGGTGCCGCAGAAGGCATTCCTCGCCGTGCTCAAACTCGACTGACGCGATGATATACGCCGTCGCCATATTGTCAGTGCTGTTGCTGGTGGCCGTGTGCGTCATCTGCTACCTGCTCTCCACCCGTCCCTCGCGCCAGACTCTGGCCCGGGAGGAGGAGCGGTTCAGGATGATGGCCCGCGACATTTTCGCCGAGAACAGCCGGCAGATGCGCGACGACAACGAGCGCACCCTGCGCCAAGCCATCGCCCCGCTGCGCGAGAGTTTCAACGCCTTCGGAAAAGCTTTCGCCGACAGCTACAGCCAGGAGATGCGCGAGCGCAACTCGCTCAAGGGCCACATAGATTCGCTCGTGCGCCTCAACAATACCATCAGCGCCGAGACCCGCCGACTGACCCAAGCTCTCAAAAGCGACACCCGCGAGCAAGGGCGATGGGGCGAGATGCTGCTTGCATCCATCCTCCAGCGCTCAGGCCTGCGCCAAGGCGAGGAGTACCTGCTGCAATCCACCATCACTACCCCTGACGGCGAGCGTCTGAGGCCCGACGCAGTGTTTCTGTTTCCCGACGGACGCAAAATCGCCATCGACAGCAAGGTTTCGCTCACGGCCTTTCTGCGCATATCGTCGGCCGAGTCGCCCGAGCAACGCGCCCGAGCCGAAAAGGAGCACGCCGACTCGGTAAAGCGCCACATTAACGAACTGAAGACTAAGCGATACCAGGACTACCTCGGCCCGCAAAGCGCCGACTTCACCCTCATGTTCATCCCCAACGACGGGGCCTACATCACCGCAATGGACGCTGACGACGCTCTGTGGCAGTACGCCTACGATGGCGGCGTCATCATCGCTTCCCCCACCCACCTGCTCTCTACACTGAAATTGGTTGAGCAGGCCTGGCGAGTGGAGCGGCAAGAAATCAACGCCCAGCGCATAGCCCAAGAGGGCGGCAAGCTCATCGACAAGCTTGTGGCATTCCTCGACGATATGCGCCGAGTCGACAATGCCCTCGCTTCAGCCAGGAACAATTATGACTGTGCCATGGGCAAACTCACCAACAGCCAAGGCGCTATCGCCCATGCCCGCCGCCTCGAGGCGCTCGGCGCCAAGTCGTCTAAACGGCTCCCCGACATTACTCCCCAACCCGATGATAACAACGAATAATATATATGGCTGACAACACACTCCTGCAACGGCTCGACGGCATCGAGGCTAGATATGCCGAGGTGTCTACCCTAATCACCGACCCCGACGTCATCGCCGATATGAAGCGGTACGTGCGCCTTACCAAGGAATACAAAGACCTGGAAAAACTCGTCGACGCCACTCGCCGATACAAGACGCTGCTGGCTAACATAGATGAGGCCAAAATGCTGCTCGAGACTGAGCAAGATCCCGAACTGAGGGAGATGGCCAAGGACGAACTCGACCAGGCGCAGACCGACATCCCGGCTCTGGAAGAGGAAATCAAGATTTTGCTCATTCCCGCCGATCCCGAGGACGGCAAAAACGCCATACTCGAAATCCGCGCCGGCACGGGCGGCGACGAGGCCGCAATCTTCGCCGGCGACCTGTTCAAGATGTATTCGAAATACTGCGAGTCGAAAGGCTGGTCGTTCGCCGTGACCTCTATGAGCGAGGGCGCCGCTGGCGGATTTAAGGAAGTAGTCGTGGCTGTCAGCGGCGACAACGTGTACGGCACTCTCAAATACGAGTCGGGCGTACACCGCGTGCAGCGCGTGCCCGCCACCGAGACCCAAGGCCGCGTGCACACCTCAGCCGCCACCGTAGCCGTGCTCCCCGAGGCCGAAGCTTTTGACGTGGAGATCAACGAGGGTGAAATCAAGTGGGACACCTTCCGCTCGGGTGGCGCCGGCGGCCAGAACGTAAACAAGGTCGAGTCGGGCGTCCGACTCCGCTATATGTGGCGCAACCCCATCACGGGCATAAGCGAGGAAATCCTCATCGAGTGCACCGAGACCCGCGACCAACCCAAGAACAAAGAGCGCGCCCTCAGCCGCCTGCGCACGTTCATCTACGACAAGGAGCACCAGAAATACATCGACGACATCTCCTCGCGCCGCAAGACGCTCGTTTCGACAGGCGACCGCTCGGCTAAGATTCGCACCTACAACTACCCCCAGGGCCGAATCACCGACCATCGCATCAACTACACCATCTACAACCTCCAGGCCTTTGTCGACGGCGACATACAAGACTGCATCGACCACCTCATCGTGGCCGAAAACGCCGAAAAACTCAAAGAGGCCGAATTATAATAGTTCTGATAACTCTGATAACTCTGATATCACCATGAAGCGCACCGACCTGGTAAACAACATCTTCAATAAGCAATCTTTCCTCTGCGTCGGCCTCGACCCCGACATCAACAAACTCCCCAAGCACCTGCTCGACAAGGAAAACCCCATCCTCGAGTTCAACAAGGCCATCATCGACGCCACTGCCCCCTACGCCGTGGCATACAAGCCCAACATCGCTTTCTACGAGTGCGAGGGCATCAAGGGCTGGGAGGCTTTTGAGGAGACCGTAAAATACATCCGCGAGAAATATCCCGATATCTTCATCATCGCCGACGCCAAGCGCGGCGACATCGGCAACACCGCCAAGATGTACGCCCGCACATTCTTTGAGCACTGCGGCGTAGATGCTGTCACTGTCGCTCCGTACATGGGCGAGGACAGCGTAACTCCCTTCCTCGAGTATCCCGACAAATGGACTATCCTGCTGGCGCTTACCTCCAACAAGGGCAGCGTTGACTTCGAAATGATCGAGGACAAGAACGGCCATCGTGTGTTTGAGCGCGTCATCAAGCGCTCGCTCCGTTGGGGCTCGCCCGTCAACCTTATGTACGTAGTGGGCGCTACCCAGGGCGAATTGATTTCTGACGCCCGCAAGGTGGCTCCCCGCAGCTTCATGCTCGTGCCCGGCGTTGGCGCCCAGGGCGGCAGTCTCGAGGAAGTGGCTCGCCTGGCTATGATCGACGAGTGCGGACTGCTGGTCAATTCGTCGCGCGGCATCATCTACGCGTCGTCAGGCGAGGACTTTGCCGAAGCTGCCGGCGTCGAGGCCAAGAAACTGGCCGAGCAGATGGGCGAACTTCTCGTCAAGTACTGCAAGTAATCCTCTGCCATCATGACTTTTCTCGAGCAGGTAACTCGGTATTATGTAGACAAGGCTCGGCGCGGCTTGATTGACTTGGGCCAGTACACCTTCGTACTGCCCAACAAGCGCAGCGCCACGTTTATGAGCCAAGCGCTGAAGAGCAGTTATTCCGGTGTCGGGTTCATGCCCAGGCTCACGACCATTACGGCCTTCACGCAGGACTTTTGCCCGCGCATGCTCGTACACGAAACCGAGTTGCTGTTCCTGCTCTATAAGTCATACTGCAAGGTGATGCCCGAAGGGCAGGCCAAGCCCTTCGATGCTTTTGTGCGCATCGGCCAGTCAATCCTGTCGGACTTCAACGAAATCGACGCCTACCTGAGCGATGCCCGCATGCTATACAAGAACATCGAGGGCATCAAGACCACCGTGGCGACCTATCTCACTGACGACCAGATAGAAGTGGCCCGCATGCTTGGCGACAAGCGCGACCTGAGCGAGCTCAAGGCCGATGTCGACAATTTCTGGCTCAATGCCCAGGAAAAGAACAGCGCCCGCGAGTTCGTGAGCCTATGGGAAGTCATGTACGACCTTTACGCTCAGTTCAACGCTGACTTGCAGGCGCTTGGCATCGCCTATTCAGGCTTGCAAAGCCGCCTGGCCTACGAAGAATGCAAGGCGATGGGCCGCGAGAGTTTCGGCGGCCGCAAGTTCGCATTCATAGGCTTCTATGTGCTGCCCACGTCCAGGATGCTGACATTCAAGCGGCTGAGCGATCTCGGCATAGCCGACTTTTTCTGGGACATAGCATCGCCCCTGCTCGCGGCCAGCGGCAACAGCGCCGGCGACATCATCTTGCCCTTGTCGCAAGAGTTTAAGATGCCTGCCGACTTTGCGCTTGACCCCATAGACCGCATGCCGGAGATTACGGTGTATTCCGTCGCCTCCAATGCCGCGCAGGCCAAAGTGGCCGGCGAGGTGCTCAAGGACTGGCTGCCAGAGAATCTGAATGGCACGATAGGCTCGTCGGCCAACGGCGTGGTCGTTCCAAACGACGCTCTGTTGATGCCTATGCTGTTCTCCGTGCCTAAGCAATACAGTCCGGTGGGCGTGGCCATGAAGGTGCCGTTCGGCATTACGCCCATGGCCCAGTTGATGGACAGCATCATGCGCGCCCACGAACGCGGACGGCGCACCAAGGGCGTGTTCGCTTTCTATTACTCCGATGTCGTCGAGATTCTCTCCAACCCGTACATCGCCTCGGCCCTCCACGAATCGGCGTTCAAGCTCAAGGAACTCATAGCCAAGCAGCATCTCTACAATGTAAGCTCGGATATGATTTGCAAGGACTTTGAGCCCTTGGCATTCATTTTCCGTCCGATTGGTAACCAGAACAACGGCCAGGAGTGCCGCGATTTCATTATGGGCGTGGTCAACCGGCTGCGCGACTTTGGCGCAGAGGCTAAGGTGGCCGAGTCCTATGCCAATGCAGTCGAATATATCTTCTCACTGATAGACAAGCACTTCGCCGACGGCCTCGAAATGGCCGACAATACTCTGTTCAGGCTTGTGCGCAAGATTGTGGCAGTAATTGACTTCAGCTACACGACCAACCCGACGTGGGGCCTGCAGGTGATGAATATTCCCGACGCGCGTGTGCTTGACTTTGAGCAACTCATCATCACGTCGCTCAACGAGGGCATACTGCCGGCCAAAAATCCAAAGCATACGCTCATCCCCCCTGCCTTACGATGCGGCTATGGCCTGTCGACGCCCGAGGACGAGGACAAGACCCTCGCCTATCAATTTTTCAGACTCATATCCAGGGCCAAGCGAGTGGCCCTGATCTATGACTACCGCACGCCAGACCTCTCGATGGGCGAAAAGTCAAGGTTCATTTCTCAGCTCGAACTGATTTTGCCGCAGGGGATAACAACCCGCGACGTAAAGCTCGGGCTGCACTCATCTGAGCCGCGAGTGGTGTCTATCGACAAAACTCCGTCGGTTCTGGCTGAACTTGACCAATTCCGCCCCGGCGGACGCCTACATTTCTCGGCCTCGGCTTTCAAGACATACTTCTCTTGCCGATTGAAGTTCTACCTGCAGTATGTAAAGCGGTTGCGTGTCGACAATCCCTCCCTCCAGTATATGGA
>CAMWUM010000067.1 GCA_947177435.1 uncultured Muribaculaceae bacterium | reverse complement strand
AGATATGCTTTATTCAATGACTGGCTTTGGCCGCTGCACGGTCTTGGCCAAAGACAAGAAGATAACTGTTGAGGCGAAGTCGCTCAACTCCAAGCAGCTCGACCTGAACGTGCGCCTGCCACAGCAACTGCGCGCCCTCGAGGGTGAGATGCGCAACGCCGCAGCCCGCGTGCTCGAGCGCGGCAAGGCCGACATCACCGTGGCATACGAGCCCATCGGCGGCGCAACTGTGGCCGAACTCAATATCGAGGCCATGCGCGCCTACAAGCAGCAATTGCAAACGATTGCCGCCGAACTCGGCATCCCCGAGCCCGCTGACTGGTACTCGGTGCTCCTGCGATTTCCCGAGACGATGCACGCCGACGCAATGGCCGAGGCGCAGGGCGACGAGCCAGCCAAGGCCATGGAGGCTCTGGACGGCGCGCTAGCCGAGCTGATGGCCCACCGCCGCGCCGAGGGACTGAAACTCGAGGAGTTCTTCGCCAAGCGCATAAGTCGCATCGGCCAGCTGCTGGCCACCGTGCCTGACATGGAGACCGAGCGCATCGAGCGCATCAAGGTACGCCTGGCCGAGAACCTCGAGAAGGTTGCGGTCGACTACGACAAAGCCCGCTACGAACAGGAACTCATCTATTATATCGAGAAACTCGACATCAACGAGGAAAAGCAACGCCTGGCCCAACACCTGGCATACTTCACCGAGACTATGCAAAGCCCCGAAGCCACAGGCAAGGGCAAGAAACTCGGATTCATCGCCCAGGAGATGGGCCGCGAAATCAACACTCTCGGTTCTAAGAGCAACCACGCCGAGATGCAGAAGGTGGTGGTGATGATGAAGGACGAACTGGAACAAATCAAGGAGCAGGTGCTCAACGTGATGTAAGATATGAAACCCGGCAAAGTTATCGTAATATCCGCCCCCTCTGGCACTGGCAAGTCAACCATTATCAACGCAATACTCGACCGAGGCGAACTTGACCTACAGTTCTCTGTGTCGGCCACCAACCGCAGTCCGCGCCCCGGCGAGGTAAACGGCGTAAACTACCACTTCCTGACCGACGAGCAATTCCACGACGCGATAGCCGCTGACGAGTTCATCGAGTGGGAAAACGTTTACCCCGGCCGATACTACGGCACGCTCAAGTCGGAGGTGACGTCGAAGACCGAGGCAGGCCACAACATCGTGCTCGACATCGACGTCAAGGGCGCACTCAACGTCAAGAAACTATACGGCGACAAGGCCCTGACTCTCTTCGTGATGCCCCCGTCGATCGCCGCCCTGCAGCAGCGCCTTGAGCATCGCGGCACCGAGGCTCCGGAAGTCATCGCCGAGCGCGTGGCCAGAGCCGAGTTTGAAATCAGCCTCGCTCCAGAGTTCGATGCCGTTGTGGTCAACGACGCACTCGACAAGGCCATCGAGGAAGCCAACGGCGTAATCAAAGCGTTTATCGGATAATGGAGACTATCGGCATACTCGGCGGGTCGTTCAACCCTGTGCACATCGGCCACATAATGGTGGCAAGCTATCTGACCCAATGGAAGATAGTGGACCGCGTATGGCTCACCCTATCGCCCCGCAACCCCCTGAAAAGCAGCGACTCGCTGCTGAGCGACCTCCAGCGCCTGGCCATGCTGCGCGTGGCCTGCAAGGACCTGCCCGGCATCGAGATTTGCGACATCGAGCTCTCAATGCCGCGCCCGTCGTTTACCATCAACACCCTGAAAGTGCTCTCGAAGCGCTACCCCTCGATGCGGTTCAAACTCATCATCGGCTCCGACAACTGGAACAATTTCGACAAATGGCGCGACCACGAAGAAATACTTGACAACTATGGCGTAATCGTCTATCCACGCCCCGGCAAGCCAATCACCAACACACTGGCCGACGGCATGGAACTGGTACAGTCACCGTCGATCAACCTGTCGAGCACGTTCATCCGCTCAGCCATCGAGAAGGGACGCAACGTGTCGGCCTTCCTACCCGTTGGCGTCTACGATTACATTGTGGCTAACAATCTATACCAAAAGCAATGACCGAATCAAAGCTTACGCCCAACCAATTGGCCTTCCTGGCTCTCGCCAACGAATACTGCCAGGCTCTCGAGGGAGCCGCCGAGGCCGAAAAAGACGAGTTCGTCGATGCCATGCTGCGCCTGCTGCCGCGCATCTACATATCCGCCAGCGACCTGCCCGAACCCATGATGATTGACGAAGAGGCCTACATACCCCAGTCCCTCGACGAAGACTATTACGAAAGCGTGCGCCGCAGCGTCGAAGTCCTGATGGGCGAGGACGACACGTACCTCGAAGTATTTGAGGACGACATGAAATACTCCGACACCCCCATCGGCGCCAGCGTGGCCGAAGGCCTCGCCGACCTCTTCCAAGTGCTCTACAACCTCACCGAACACGCCCGCGAGTCGACAGTCGACACCATCCTCCTATCCCTCGACGTAGCCAAAGAAGACTTCGCCTCCTACTGGAGCCAGCCCCTCTGCAACGTCCTCCGCGCCCTAAACGCCATCAAATACCAGCGCTAACAACAGCATAATAAATACGAAAGAGAGAGTCTTACTTTGGTTGTAAGACTCTCTCTTTTTGTACGGATATACGGCGATGATTACATCATGCCACCCATGCCGCCCATGCCGCCGGCGGGCATTGCGGGAGCGGGGTTTTCTTCTTTCTTGTCGGCGATTACGCACTCGGTGGTGAGGAACATGCCTGCGATCGAGGCGGCGTTCTCTAGGGCCACGCGGGTCACCTTGGCGGGGTCGATTACGCCCGATGCGAGAAGGTTCTCGTACTTGTCGGTGCGGGCATTGTAACCGAAGTCACCGGTGCCCTCGAATACTTTTTGCACTACCACAGCGCCTTCGACGCCGGCGTTTGCGGCGATTTGACGCAGAGGCTCCTCGATAGCGCGCTTGATGATGGCGATGCCGGTGGTTTCGTCATCGTTGTCGCCCTTCATGCCCTCGAGCAGTGATACGCAGCGCACGTAGGCTACGCCACCGCCAGGCACGATGCCCTCGGCGATTGCGGCGCGGGTGGCGCTCAGAGCGTCGTCGACACGGTCTTTCTTCTCCTTCATCTCGACCTCAGAGGGTGCGCCGATGTGGAGGACTGCAACGCCGCCGGCGAGCTTGGCAAGGCGCTCCTGCAGCTTCTCGCGGTCGTAGTCGCTCTTAGTGATTTCGATCTGGTGCTTGATCTGGGCCACGCGAGTGGCGATGGCATCCTTGTTGCCTGCGCCGTCGACGATGGTGGTATTCTCCTTGGTGACAGTCACCTTCTCAGCGGTGCCGAGGTACTCGGGAGTAGCCTTGGCGAGCTCCAGTCCCTTCTCCTCGCTGATTACAGTAGCGCCGGTGAGGATAGCGATATCCTCGAGCATCTCCTTGCGGCGGTCGCCGAATCCGGGAGCCTTGACGGCACAAATCTTGAGCGAGCCGCGCAGACGGTTGACCACGAGGGTGGCGAGGGCTTCCTGATCCACGTCCTCAGCGATGATCAGCAGCGGGCGTCCGCTCTGAGCAACTGATTCGAGGATGGGGAGCATATCTTTGAGGTTGGAAATCTTCTTGTCGTACAGCAGGATGGCGGGGCGGTCCATTACGCACTCCATCTTCTCACCGTCGGTAACAAAGTAGGGCGAGATATAGCCGCGGTCGAACTGCATGCCCTCAACGATGTCGATGGTGGTTTCGGTGCCCTTGGCCTCGTCGACGGTGATGACGCCTTCCTTCTTCACTTTCTTCATAGCGTCGGCGATGAGCTTGCCGATCTTATCATCGTTGTTAGCGGACACGCGTGCCACGTCCTCAATCTTCTTGAAGTCGTCGCCGACCTCCTCAGACATTTCCTTGATGTGTGCCACAACTGCGTCTACGGCCTTATCGATGCCGCGCTTGATGTCCATGGGGTTGGCACCGGCGGCCACGTTCTTAAGACCAACGTTAATGATCGACTGGGCGAGCACGGTGGCGGTGGTGGTGCCGTCGCCTGCGTCGTCACCGGTCTTGGAGGCAACCTCCTTGACGAGCTGGGCGCCCATGTTCTGGAATGCGTCTTCGAGCTCGACCTCGCGAGCCACGGTCACGCCGTCCTTTGTGATGTGGGGAGCACCGAACTTCTTCTCAATGATTACGTTGCGGCCTTTAGGACCAAGGGTTACTTTCACGGCGTCAGCCAGAGCGTCGACGCCTTTTTTGAGCTCTTCACGAGCCTTGATGTTGAATTTTATTTCTTTTGCCATGGTGGTTTTAACTTTTATACTTTTAAACCTCGTCTTTCACTGTGCGAAAGACGAATTTTTATTCAATGACCGCGAGCACTTCGTTCTGGCGCATGATCAGCACCTTCTCACCGTCGATGGTGACCTCGGTGCCGGCGTATTTGCCGTAGAGCACGTTGTCGCCTTCTTTGAGGACCATTTCCTCGTCCTTGGTGCCGTTGCCGACGGCCAACACTTTGCCCTTCAGGGGCTTTTCTTTAGCTGAATCGGGAATGATGATACCTGATGCGGTTACTTCTTCGGCTGCGGTGGGCTGGATGAGCACGCGGTCTGCCAATGGTTTAACTTTCATGATTTAGTATGGTTTGAGTTTATTCTTTTTCTGTCAATATTATTGCATAAATTGCGCCAAAATGCTTCGACTGACAATTTGTCAGTCCCCAAAATACATTATAATAACGCTCCAGCCCGATGATTGTTCATCATGCCTGCATGTGGTCCATCACAATGTCGAAGAAGGGCCTGTCGCCCACCTTGACAAATCCCGCGCTCTCATAAAGCGTACGGGCCCTAGGGTTTTCCTTGTCAACGAGCAAGCCGGGACGCAGGCCCAACGCGCGCCCGCGCTCAGCGGCAGCCATCAACAGACGCCGGCCAATACCGCGTCCGCGATAATCGGCACGCACGGCCAACGTATCTATATAATATTCACCTGGTTCGGTTTCATCAGTGACTTCTGTCGGGTCAATGCCGAACGCCTGGCTTGCCCTGGCGAGAAACGGACGCCTGAGTTGCGCAAGCCGTCCTCCATCGTATGCCAAGCACACGCCCACAGCCTCGCCGGCAGCGTCACGCGCCACCAATGCATTACGATAACTGTACTGCGTATCCTCACGCTCGGCCATCTCGGCAAACAAAGCCACTATTTCCTCGATCACATGCCCCGGCCCAATCAGCCCAAGACAATGCTCAGCGCCGACAGCCTCGACGATAGCCTCGCCAATCGCCCGCGCGTCCTCTCTCCTACCCTCCTCAATCCAAATCTCCTCACTCATAACTTTTAATCATATTATTGGTTAGATGTCTGAAAAATAAAAAAAAATCGCCAAATCGATGAGATTTAGCGATTATGTTGCCTTGGAAGGATTCGAACCCTCACAGGCGGAACCAGAATCCGACGTGCTACCATTACACCACAAGGCATTGTGTTTTGGATTACGGGTGCAAAGTTAAGGCTTTATTTTGAATTGACCAAATTTTTCTTCACTTTTTTTGAGAAAAATTATTTTTGATGTCTTGTTCACGCTCGCGACGCAGGCGATCGCGCTTCTTTATGATGAAATGCAGGGCAACAACCACGGCAAGCGCGATACCGATGACACCGAAGTACTCTAAGGCGGAGAGCCGACCGGCGCGGTATTCTGGCCAGGCGATATAGGCCATCACGCCGTTGTAGACCAGCAGCGCGGCGGGGATTGCGATGGATTTGTTGAGACGCTTCATTTGGTGGGGGCTTCGTCGGGGAGCACATAGGGCGATGCGGCTGGGTCGAACAGGCCGGCCTGAAGATGCTCGTACAGTCGCAGGCAGGCCCACGCGTCGGTGGCGGCATACACCTGCTGGGCGTGAGTGAGGGTGTCGGCCTCCCAGTTGGTCAATCGCTGACCCTTGGAAATCTTGTGCCCGAATACGATGCCGAAAATCTTCTGCAGCGAGATGTCTGCGATGTGCCATTGCTTGACATAGTCCTGAAGCTCGACAAATCCGGCCGGGGTGAACTCGCTCGAGCGATGCATCACGTGGAAATCATCGTGGATGGACAGGCCGATTTTCTTAACCGTTGGACACTCGATAAAGCGCAACAGAGCATCGGGAAGGCCAATCTTATTGAGGCGGAACAGACAGCACTTTTCGGCCGAGGAAAGCTGCATGAGGGCCACCTTGTTGGGGCGGCCCTTGCGAAATGAAGGCTTAGTTTCGGTGTCGAATCCGATAATATCCTGGCTCATTAGCCAATCGACGGCGGGGCCAACGGCCTCGGGCGTGTCAATCACCTCGATGTCGCCGCTGAACGCAGCCACGGGGAGCTCGGCGACCGTCTGCTTGGGAATCGACAGGTTGAAGTTAGAAGACGGCATATTATCAATTTAGCACAAGTCCGGGCATTTCAGCCACAGGCATATATGCGCGGGCGAATTGCCTGAGGAATTCGATTGTGCGCTGGCTCACGCCGCCGCGCTTGGGCTCGTTGGTTTCTAACATTTGCGTTTGAGGTTGAGTAGAGGTTTCGTTCATAGGCAGAGGGGATGAATGTTTGTACTATAAACGTCCGCGCGCCGAGGATTATTGTGCGCGGCAATAAAAAATGTTCCCGGCCTGTGGCGGCCGGGAACAAAGTTAAAGTCTATTGCGGATTAGCATACGCCCTGGCCCATCATAGCGTGGGCCACCTTCATGAAGCCGGCGATGTTGGCGCCCTTCATGTAGTTGATGTATCCGTCGGGCTCCACGCCGTACTCGAGGCACTGGCCGTGGATGTTCTTCATGATCATGTGCAGCTTCTGGTCCACCTCCTCGGCATCCCACTGCAGGTGCATGGCGTTCTGGCTCATCTCGAGGCCCGAAGTGGCCACGCCGCCGGCGTTGACAGCCTTGCCGGGAGCATAGGTGGTGCGGCTCTCGATAAACGTGTCGATGGCCTCGGGGGTGCAGCCCATGTTGGAGACCTCAGCCACCATTTGCACGCCATTGGCGACGAGCATCTTGGCGTCTTCGCCGTTGAGCTCGTTCTGGGTGGCGCAAGGCAGGGCGATGTCGACCTTGCGCTCCCAAGGCTTCTTGCCTGCGAAGAATTCCGAACCGGGGAATTTCTCGGCATAGGGAGCCACTACGTCGTTGCCGCTGGCGCGGAGTTCAAGCATGTAGTTGATTTTCTCCATGTCGAGGCCGGCTGGATCGTAGATGTAGCCGTCGGGGCCGGAGATGGTGACCACCTTAGCGCCGAGCTCGGTAGCCTTGAGAGCAGCGCCCCAAGCCACGTTGCCGAAGCCGGAGATGGCGATGGTCTTACCTTCGATCGAGTCGTTCTTCTGCTTGAGCATGCTCTGCACGAAGTAGAGGGCGCCGAAGCCGGTGGCCTCGGGACGAATCAGGCTGCCGCCGAACTCAAGGCCCTTGCCGGTGAAGGTGCCGTCGTGCTGGTTGACCAGGCGCTTGTACATGCCGTACATGTAGCCTACCTCGCGGCCGCCAACGCCGATGTCGCCAGCGGGCACGTCGCGGTCGGGACCGAGGTTCTTCCACAGGCCCAGGATGAAGGCCTGGCAGAAGCGCATGATTTCTCGATCGCTCTTGCCGCGGGGCGAGAAGTCGCTACCGCCCTTGCCGCCGCCCATGGGGAGGGTGGTGAGAGCGTTCTTGAAGGTCTGCTCAAAGCCGAGGAACTTCAGGATTGAGAGGTTGACCGATGCGTGGAAGCGAATGCCACCCTTGTACGGGCCGATGGCATTGTTGAACTGTACGCGGTATCCGATATTGTTTTGTACTTCGCCCTTGTCGTCGATCCAGGTGACGCGGAAAGTGACGATGCGGTCAGGCTCCACCATGCGCTCAACGATCTTGTTGCGCTCGAATTCAGGATGCTGATTGTAGACGTCCTGCACTGACATCAGCACTTCACGCACTGCCTGCAGGTACTCTTTTTCCCCGGGGTGCTTGGCCTCGAGGTTGGCCATAATTTGATTAATGTCCATGATAAATTGATTTAAGAGTCGGTTATTGTTCCGATTTGGTATTTCGATTAGCAAAGATAGCGCTTAAAAACGAAAAACAAAAACCTTTTCCACTGTTTTTCAGCTAAATTTGCGTCCCACCAGCTACGCTATGCCGCAAAACTATGCCGCAAAGCATTTTATTTGTCCATCTCAAAATAATACCGTACCTTTGCGTATAGAAACCGCCGTTTCCGAAACCGCCGTTACTATTTTAACTTTACACTTATGAAATTCTACGACAGAACAGAAGAAATCGCTACTCTTCAAAAAATAAGAGCCATCGCCCGTGAAAACGCCCAGTTTACAGTAGTCACGGGGCGTAGGCGCATTGGCAAGACTTCGCTTGTGCTGAAGGCTTACGATGAAGAACACATCTTATATTTCTTTGTAGGCAGAAAATCCGAGAATCTGCTATGTGAAGAGTTTAGACAAGAAGTGGAGTCGAAACTTGATGTAAAGTTAGGTGGTACACCCGGCAACTTTGCTGAACTTTTCGACTATCTGATGTCGCTATCAAAAGAACTAAGTTTCACATTGTTCATAGATGAATTTCAGAACTTTGCCCGCGTTAATCCCTCTGTGTTCAGCGATATGCAGAAGATTTGGGATTTAAAGCATTCGGCGTCGAAAATCAACCTTATCGTCTGCGGTTCAGTATATTCGATGATGACGAAGATATTCAGAGATGCAAAGGAACCTCTTTATAATCGCCAAAATCGCTTCATGCACATCAAAGCATTCAAACCCTCTGTGCTTAAAGAGATTATGACAGACAAGAACCCTGACTATACC
>CAMWUM010000066.1 GCA_947177435.1 uncultured Muribaculaceae bacterium | reverse complement strand
TTGTTCGGCAGCGTCCGATGTGTATACGATACAGCTCCTATAACTATCGTGTCGTGCCTAATAGATGAGGCTGAAGCCGATGCGCCCGGAGCAATACCCCAACTCGAAAAGATGCGTTTTAGCCTTGGCAGGCTCAAGCACCTGATAATGCAGATTCTTGATTTCCGCAAGATTGAGAAAGGCAAGATGATTCTGCGCGTGTCAAAGGGCAATCTTTCCGAGCTGCTTGAGCACTTGGCTGATACTTACTTCAAGACGCTCATGGGTGCGAAGAGGATTCGGTTCTCATTCGTCGACAATACAGATGGCAAGGCTGTCGGATATTTTGACCGGAGCCGTATCGAGCGTGTGGTATTCAACCTTATTTCCAACGCGTACAAGTACACCGCTTCGGGCGGCGAGGTGACGCTCACTCTCAGCATGGCTCCGACGGGCCACGCGGCGCTTATATCCATTGCCGACACGGGGGAGGGCATCACCGAGCAGCATCTGCTCAAAATCTTCGACCGATTCACCTCCTTTGCCGGCCCGAGCAACGAGTCGAATGGCATAGGCCTGTCTGTCGTGAAGGATATCATCGCCCTGCACCATGGCTCGGTTGACGTCGACAGCAAGCCCGGTGTGGGTTCTACTTTCGTAATCACCCTGCCTCTTGACCGCGAAAATTATGTCGACGATTGTGTAATTGACGATGTGATTGCGTCCGAGGTAGCTGCACCGTCCGAAGAAGCGGTCACAGAAGCCATGGCCACGATGTTGATTGTTGAGGATAATGTGGAATTGCGCTCGGTAATGGCCAGGATGTTCTCCCGCAAGTTCAGGGTGTTGCAGGCTGGTGACGGAGCCCAGGCTCTGTCGGTGGTCAAAGGCGACCGCGTTGACATTATCATTAGCGACGTGATGATGCCAGTGATGGACGGCCTTGAATTCGCGCGCGAACTTAAGCGTGATGTCAACACCAGCCACATCCCAGTCATACTGCTTACGGCCAAAAACCGCGTGGAGGACCGCGTGGAGTGTTACCGCGCCGGGGCTGACGCGTACATTGCCAAGCCGTTCGAAATGAGCGTGCTCGAGGCGCGCATCGACAGTTTCCTGAGGCAGAAGCTCCAGCGCCAGCTCGAGTTCCAGTCGGCTGAGAAGGTCAACGCCGAGAGCCTCGACCTTTCGGATCTCGACCGCCAGCTGCTCGACAAAATCATAGCATACGTTGAGGAGAACATAGCCGAGAGCGACCTTGACGTCAAGTCGCTCGGCGAGCGCTTTTGTATGTCAAAAGCCACGTTCTACCGCAAAATCAAGAACCTCACCGACCTCTCGCCGGCCGACTTCGTGCGCAACTTGCGCCTGAAGCACGCGTGCAGCATGCTCCAGCAGGGCAAGTCGGTGACCGACACGGCTTTCGCATGCGGTTTTTCAAGCCCCAAGTATTTCTCCACTTGCTTCAAAGCCCAGTACGGCGTTTCTCCCAAAGATTTCAAATAGAAGATGATAGACACTCATACGCACCTTTACCTCCCGCAGTTCGACGCCGACCGCGCCGACGTGATGCAGCGCGCTTTTGACGCCGGCGTCACCCACATGGTGTTTCCCAACGTTGACCTCACCACCATCGAGCCCATGCAGCAGCTTGCGGCCCAGTATCCTGAACAGGTAAGCATGGCCATGGGCTTTCATCCCACAGAGGTCAAGGAGGACTGGCGCGACTGCGTGGCGCAGTGTATGGACGTGCTCGGTGACGGCCGGGGATATGTGGCTGTGGGTGAAGTGGGTATCGACCTTTATTGGGACAAGACGTTTGAGGCCGAGCAGATGCAGGCCTTCGATATGCAGGTGGCCCGAGCGGTTGAGTTGGGCTTGCCCGTCATCATCCACTGCCGCGAGGGATTGGAACAGACTCTCGAAGTGCTTGAGGGGCATCGCGATGCCCAGGCCGTGTTCCATAGTTTTTCAGGTACTGCGGCCGATGTCGACCGTATCCGCCGCGTAGGCGACTACTATTTCGGCATCAACGGCGTAGTGACTTTCAAAAATTGCCATGTGCGCGACGCCATCCCCGAGATTACCCTTGACCGCCTCGTCCTGGAGACCGACGCGCCATACCTTGCCCCCGTCCCCTATCGCGGCAAGCGTAACGAAACCTCGTACATAGCCCACACCGCAGCCCACATCGCCGCGCACCTCGGCATGGATTCTGCCGAAGTCGACGTCCGCACCACCGACAGCGCCCGCCGCCTCTTCCGGTTGGGTTAGTTGTCCTTGGCGGAGGAGAGTAGGGAGAGGGCTGCCTGGAGGTCGGATTGGTGGACCATCAGGCGGATGCCGTTGTTGGGGGTGAGTTGGATGCCGAATGTTGTGAAGGCTATCTCGTTGTCGAGGATGCAGGGGATGCCGTTGGAGCGGAGCATGCCCATAGCAATGTTGGCCTCAGCATCGTTATAATAGATTTTGGCAAGAACGAGTTTTTCGGAATTGTTTGTTGTCATATATGTCAGTCTTCTTCAGGCGGTTCTTTCATGTCGATTATGATTGAGGGGTGGCTGTGCGGAGCGGCCTTTTCGTCGTTGTAGTAATCGACTACGTATTGTTTGTATATGGCTAGGAGCAGGGCCGTGAGAGGCAGGGCTACGACGAAACCGACGAAGCCGAGCAGCGAGCCCCATACCGAAAGCGAGAGGAAAATAAGGGCAGGATTGAGATCCATGGCCTTGCCCATGATGCGCGGCGTGAGTATGAGATCCTGGATGAGTTGCACCACCACGTACACGGCCATGCACTGTAGGAAGAAGTAGCTGAGAAACGGCGTGCCGGTCTCGGCTGAATGCACGAGGCAGAGCAGCGCGGCAGGCGGGATGGAGATGAGTTGGAGGTAGGGCACGAGATTGAGCACGCCGATGATGAGGCCGAACATTACGGCCATGGGCATGCCGATAATCAGGAAGCCGATGCTGAACAGGACGCCTACGGCTGTGGCGATTACGAACTGGCCGCGGAAGTAGTGGCCGATGCTGTCGGCGGCTATGGATATGACGCGGTCGAACGGGCGGCGGAATTTGTTGGGCACCAGGGCGTGGATGCGTCCGTTGAGCTTGTCGTAGTCAATCATAATGAAGAACAGGTACAGCAGCATTATGATCCATCCAGCCACGCCCATGATGAGCGAGAAGCCTTCGCTCACCACTTTTAGGCTGACCGTAAGGGCCGATTTCCAGTCAGAACTCGACATATTGTTGAGGGCCGCGTCGATGTCGATGCTGCCGATCAGTTGTTGCACGTGGGCGGGTATGTCAGGGTTGTTGCTGATATAGTCGCTGATGAGGGATATGGCCTGCTTTGACTCGGTGGCAATGGACGGGGCAAGGAGAAGGCCGAGCGTGACGATGACGCCGACAATCTCGCCGAGCGTAAGCACCACCGGGAAAAAACGGCGTCGGGTGCCGAGCATGCGCATGTTGAGTTGTACCACCGGCTCGAGGATGAATGCGATGAGCCACGCCGCTAAGAATGGCAACAGCACGCCCGAGAGCCTGCGCATCAGCCACATGATGCCCACCACAAGGGCAATGGTGATGACTAGCCTCACGGTGCGGTCAAATGTGAACGGTCTGTCTGATTTAGTTTTGAACACCATACAATTCTAAATAATGCCCAAAGTTAGCCATTTCCCGTGAATTCACCAAATAATCCGGGCTTGGAATGAGAAATGGGGCGACGGCGGGGTGAGGAGGAGGGTGCCGTCAGCCAGTTTTCCCTCGGAAGCGATATAAGCGGAATGCTCGGAGCCGCGAGCCGGGGTGACTGAGAACTCGCCGACAGCGCCCGGCGGCAGGATGCGGTCGCTGAGCGCGATGGCCACGTAGCCCATTGTCTTGCGCAGGTTGATTTCTACGGCTGGGTGGAGGCGTCCGTTGGCGTCGGCCAGCATGTCGACTCCGAGGATGCCATCGTAATGCGGGGCTATCTCCGCTTCGATGAACAGGCGCGCGGCCTCGGAGGCGGCGGCTAAGTCTGTTAGGTTGGCGTGCTGGCCCACACGGTTTAGGCGTTCTGCTTCCGAGGCCATGAGGTTGCCCGTGTAGGCTCCGTTCGGACCGGTGAAAAAGACGGAAGTGCCCACTTCGCGGCATTGCCCCGAACGGCATTCGTATATCTTGGCGAAATCGAGTGCCTTGTCCACGGCCTGCTCAACCATCACGCTGCCCTGGCGGCGAATGGCGTCGGCCGCCATCTTGAGCGTGCGGTCCGGGCCGATGACAAGCGAATTGGCCACGCCACGTCCCGAACTCGACCACGGAGCCTTGGCCACGATGCCGCCCCAAAGGCGGAGAGCCTCCTCTACCTGCTCGATGCTTTTGGCCTCGATGGCCGGAGGGCAAGCAAGTTGCAGATTGGGGTAGTGGATAACAATATACTGGGCGAGCAGCGACGCGGTGCGCCGATGCGAAAGTTGGCGCAGGGCGGCGATTTTGTCGTCGGAGGGCAGCAGGGCGGGACTGAGGCCGCCGTCGATGAAGTCAGTCTTGGCTGCTGCTGACCATCCCCAGGGGTCGGGGATGAGAGGCGAAGAGTGGTCGTATGGCTCGGCCTCGATGCCGAAGTCGGCACGCATGGCATCGAGCCATGCGGCATTGATGCCGTATGATAGCACTTGGTCGCCCGGGTCAGAATACCAGAGCGGAAGCGCCTCACCTACTTGGCGGAGCTGCATGGCGGCGCGTGGTGGAGTATAGCGGCTCAGTCCCGAAGCCAGAGCCAGATCGTTGTCGGGGTTGAAAAGATGTAGTTTCATTTTGAAATTTCAATGCAAAATTAGCCATATTTGTTGTATTATAAAGGTGAAAGCGGAAAATTATATGTGTGAATTCTTAAAAAACATTAACGCGCTTGGTCGGTTGGACGCGATTGCCTAATTTTGCGTAGTACCAAAAATCTGTTTTTGACATGAAAAAACTATTGGCATGCCTGTTGGCATTGGCCGGCTTCTGCGCGTCGGCTCAGCAAGTGGTTAACCTGTGGCCTGACGGCGCCCCCAACAGCAGCGGCATCGATCCTGCCCGTGAGGTGGTGCGCGATTACAATGCCGAGAACACTGTCAATGCCGCCCTCTACATATATCTTCCCGCCCAGCCCAACGGCACGGCCATACTCTGCTGCCCCGGCGGTGGATACCATGCGTTGGCTCTCGGCCACGAGGGCAAGGATATGGCTCAGTGGTTCAATGATATGGGCATTACATACTGTGTACTGCAGTACCGCATGCCCGGCGGCAACTGCGAGGTGCCAATCAGCGACGTGCGCCAGGCTATGGACTATATGCGCGCTCACGCCGAGGAGTGGGGCATTGATTCCGTCAAGATTGGCATAATGGGGTCGTCGGCTGGAGGCCATCTGGCGGCAACGGCGGCCAACCTGTGGCCGGAAGAGAAGTACAGACCCGCGTTCCAGATATTGTTTTATCCCGTAATATCTATGGATAAGGAGATTACGCATGAGGGTTCGCGTTACGGACTGCTCGGGGCTGACCCATCGGCCGAGCAGGTAAGCCGCTTCTCGATGGAGCAGCAAGTAACCGAGCGGACGCCCGAGGCCTTCATTATGGTGTCGGCCGATGACGAACTTGTGCCTGTTGCCAACACCCTGCGATATGCCACAGCCCTCGACGAGCATGGCGTGCCTTACTCGTTGCACGTTTATCCCACTGGCGGCCACGGCTGGGGCTTCCGTGACTCATTCACATACAAGTCCGACTGGACCACCGCCCTCGAGCATTGGCTTCGCGAGCGCATAATGTGAATTTTTTTTGGAAATGCTTGGTAGTGTGGCGGGGAATCGCTACTTTTGCCGTTGAGTATGTTTTTAGTTGAATGTGAATTATGTCATACAGCGAAATTAACCTGTTGAGGAAGTCGGGCCAGTTGGACCGAGCCTTAGAAATGGCCGAAAACGAATACGCGGCCGTGCCTGGAAAACTTGAGGCTGTAACCCTGTTTTGGTGCCTCAATGATTTGGTGAAGCGCCTCGAGGACGAGGACGAACTGCGTGCTGCCATCGACCGCATGCGCGAGTTGATGGTGCTTCACGACCCTGACAATGACTTGCTGATCAAGTCGATGATTTCAGCCGAGCGACTGCTTAGCCCCGAGGGAAAGCGCGAACAGGAAGGTTGGCGTGCCCTCCGCGCCCTGCAGGAGATGCCTATCGAGGAAGTTGTCGAGAGAAAGCGTCTGCTGTTCAAGTACCTGCAGTTGGATTTGATGAAGCCTTCGCTCCTGCATTCGCGTATTATGGAGGAGGCTCTGAAGATGGAACGCGCCGACAGCAAGGAGTTCGCCTTCTGTAAGTTTGCCGACCTGTGGGGCCTCGATTCGTTCCGCCCCGAGGACTGGGAGCAGCGCCAGACCAAGACCGGCCACATCCTGCCGTCGAATGTCGAGAAGGCTATCACATCGTACAACAAGGCATTGCAGGCCGATCCTGAGCAGGAGGCGTCAAATGCCTACCGCCAGTTGATAATCGACGCCATCATCAAGTACCCGCGCAACATCCATTTGCCCCGCTACGCCGCCCAGCTGCTGGCTCGCGACGGTCTGGTCAGCGAGGCCTTGGAGGCTTACAAGAGGCTGCTGATGAAGACGTCAGACAAGTTCTACCTGTGGGAGGATCTTGCCAACCTGGTCGATAATCCTGACGTGGAGATGGGCATGCTGGCCGGCGCCATAACTTCGGGCGTCTATGACGAATTCCTTTCCAACATACGCCTGCGCATGGCCGACCTGCTTTGCAATGCGCAACTTTACGCCAACGCCCAGACCGAACTTGACCGCTACCAGCGCGCCCACCAGATGAAAGGGTGGGGGCTGTCGCGCAAGTTCTACAACGTGGCCAACCGCATCCCCCGCGGCACTGTCGGCGTCGACAACCGGCCGCTATACCAAAAATACAAGGCCATGGCCGAGGATTTCCTTTTTGCCAATGTCGAGTCCACACTGATGGTCAAGGTGTGGGAGAATAAGGAGATGCGCAACGACAAGAGCGTGATTTCCTGGCAGATGCGCTGCGATCAGGAGTCGGTGTGGCTGCATCCCAAGAGGTTCCACCTCGATTTCCGTTCGCGCAACGGGTCGATGTTCCTGGTCAAGCTTGTTGACGGCAAGGCTGTTTGGGCCAAGCCCGCGACGCTCGATGAGGACCTGCCTTGGCTGCGCCGCGTCACCGGCCCCGTCACCATACGCCAGCAGGCTGCCACCGGCAAGATGTTTGGCGTTGTAGAAGACGTGTTCGTGCCTGGCCACCAGCTTATTGGCCTTTCGCAAGGCCAGGAGGTGACTGTCACGGCAATTCTCAACGGCGACAAGTGGTCATCGCTCCAGCTCATCGCCCAATAATCGCAAACTATGAAGTGTGGAATAATCCAACAGCATAATACGGCCGACACGGCCGACAACCGCCGGCGCCTGGCCGAAAAGGCCGTGGCTCTGGCCAAAGCAGGCGCGCAACTGATTGTCAATCAAGAGTTGCACGACTCACTCTATTTCTGCCAGACCGAGAACGTTGATCTTTGTGGTCTCGCTTTACCCATTCCTGGCCCGGCCACCGAGTTTTACTCTCAGTTGGCCAAGGAGACGGGCGCGGTGATAGTTTCGTCGCTGTTCGAGCGCCGCGCGCCGGGCCTGTACCACAACACGGCCGTCGTCTTTGAGTCCGATGGCTCGATAGCAGGTAAGTACCGTAAGATGCACATTCCCGACGATCCCGCCTATTATGAGAAGTTCTACTTTACGCCGGGCGACATAGGCTTTGAGCCCATCCAGACCTCGGTGGGCAAGATTGGCGTGCTCGTGTGCTGGGATCAGTGGTATCCCGAGGCTGCGCGCCTGATGGCACTGCGCGGCGCTGAGTTGCTGGTCTATCCCACGGCCATCGGCTGGGAAAGCAGTGACACTGATGCCGAAAAAGCGCGTCAGCGTGAGGCCTGGATTACCGTGCAGCGAGGCCATGCCGTGGCCAACGGGCTGCCTGTCGTTGCCGTCAACCGCGTGGGGCACGAGCCTGACCCTTCGGGAGCGACGCGGGGCATACAGTTCTGGGGTTCGTCATTCGTGGCCGGCCCGCAGGGTGAAATCCTTTGGCAGGCCGGCGACAGCGAAGAGGCAGAGCAGATCGTTGACATCGACATGGGCCGCTCAGAGCAGGTGCGCCGCTGGTGGCCATTCCTCCGCGACCGCCGTATCGACGCTTACGCCGGGCTGACCAAGCGTTTCCTTGACTGACATGGTGCGCGTGATAATAGTGGCGGCGGGGCGCGGCAGCCGCTTCGGCTCCGACCTGCCCAAGCAATACTGCCTGCTTAGCGGCAAGCCTGTGCTGATGCACACCGTCGAGGCATTCCGTCGTGCCGTTCCCGATGCCGAAATCATATTGGTGATTAGCAAGGAGATGGAGGAGTTGTGGGCCGACCTGTGCCGTGAACACAACTTCGCGTCGCCGCGCATCGTATACGGCGGCGCTACGCGCTGGGAGTCGGTGAAGCTCGCCGTCGAGGCCATCAATCCCGGCGATGGCGACATAGTGATGGTACATGACGGCGCACGCCCGATAGTGAGCGCTGACATGGTGAGCCGCATCCTTGCTGAGATGGAGCGCTCGTCTGCGGCTATCCCCGTGGTGCCAGTCACAGATTCGCTGCGCATAGTTATGGATGGAGGTTCGCAAGCCATCGACCGCGCTCCGCTGCGCGCCGTGCAGACGCCCCAAGCCTTCACCGGCGCCGCCATCAAGCAAATGTACGCATTGCCGTACTCCACAATGTTCACCGACGACGCCTCCGTCTACGAAGCC
>CAMWUM010000065.1 GCA_947177435.1 uncultured Muribaculaceae bacterium | reverse complement strand
GGGCCCGAATGGCGAGGTGGGCGATGATCCGACCATGGGCTTCGACCCTGGCTATGAAAAGAGTTTTGCCGAGGTGAGGGATGGCCACGAGCGCTTGCATCGCATCACCGCCGGCGAACCCGTGAAGATGGGTCAATGGATTGACGTGGCCGTCAGCGGAAAGTCTGACGGTGATAATGCCGAGATGACGCTGACTGTCAAGCCAGAAGGCGGGGCGTTAAGCCAGGCGTCAGTGGCCTATAAGGGCGACGCTATGCCTTACCGCGTGGGCCGTTGGGTCGTTGGCCGTGGCTTTCCGGGCGGCTATCCCAACGCCCTGCAGGTGCGCCGAGGCGAGGTCAAGGGCCTTGCCATCTCGGGCGATGGTCGAGAGCGCCGCAAAGGCCAAAATCCGATTTTTACCGACCGATTTACCGCCGACCCTGCTTGCACCGTCGTGGGCGACCGTCTCTATGCCTACGTAGGCGAGGACATGGCAGGCGTGGGCGGATGGTTTGCCATGCCCCATTGGGTGGCCTACTCCACAACAGACATGATGAATTGGGAATGCCACGGCCCGGTTTTAGAGGCCAAAGTTTTTCCCGACGCTAATCCTTACGGAGCCTGGGCCGCGCAGGTGGTGGAGAAAGATGGGAAGTTCTATTATTATGTAACGCTTGACGACACTCGCAACGGTGAACATAAAATCGACGTGGCCGTTGGTGATTCGCCCCTGGGCCCGTTCACGCCCGCGCGCAAAGATGGTACTCCGCTCATTACCGACGGAATGACCACCGACTCGCACCGCTGGAACGCTGACATAGACCCGACGGTGCTGATTGATGACGATGGCACTGCATGGATTGCCTGGGGCAACGGCGATTGCTATCTCTGTCGACTGAAACCCAATATGATAGAACTCGACGGTGAAATCAAGCACCTCGGCCTGCGTAACTACTCCGAGGGCCCGTGGCTCTTCAAGCGCGGCGGTCTATATTATAATGTGTACGCCGCTGATGCTCCCGGTGTGCAGCCCGAGCAGATAGCCTATTCTACGGCCGAAAATATCGAGGGCCCGTGGACTTATCGCGGCCTGCTGACCGGCCCTGCGCATCACGGCTTTACCATCCACCCGTCGGTCAACGAGTTTGGTGGCAAGTGGTATTTCTTCTATCACGATGGCTCATATATGATTGACGGCCAGCCAGGCGGCGACTGCCGCCGCCGCGTGTGCGTCGAGGAGATGCATTTCAACCCCGACGGCACCATCGCCCCCATCACCCTCACCGAAGACGGCCTCTCAGCCGAGTAATCAAGCCTGCTTGGGGGAGGGGATGGGTGACTTGGATTCAGCGAGTTCGACGAAGTAGACGGAGCCGACTATCAGCAGGATGGCTGCGAGTTGGAACCAGTCGAACTTGTCTTGGCCGAGGATGTAGCTGACTACGGTGGAGACAATCAGGATGACGTAGCCGTAGATAGCCACGGTGGTGGGGCTCAGATGCTTGAGGCCTACGTCGACCAGCAGGTAGCTGAGGCAGCTCGGGAACACGAGCACGAACAGCAGCACGAGCATTGGCGTGGAGAATAGGCCTTCGCGGATTACCGGGGCGTCGAAGCCGACTATCAATACCGGGATGATGGCTGTGAGCGCGCCGCCGGTGAATGTCCATTTCGATACGGTGACGGTGTCAAGGCCTTTGAGCACCTTGGCCGATACGATCAGATAACCCGAATACATCAGCGTGCTCAGAAGGCAGAACATATTGCCCAGGGCCGGGTTGCTAGCCACGTCGCTCTGCTTCTGCGTGCAGATGCACAGCAGCGCGCCGCTAAGGCCCATCACGATGCCGATAATCTTGCGGCTGGTGGCCTTTTCGTGGAAGAACATCATGCTCATAATGAACACGAACACGGGCTCGAGGCATAGGAATATCGACGACGACACGGGCGTGGTGTAGGTCAGGCCCATGAGCAGGCCGATCATGTAGCCCGTCATGAAGAACGCGCCGATGCCCAGCAGTACGAGTTTCTGCCGCATAGTGGTTTTTACTGACGTCTTTCGGGTGAAAAGCCCGATAATCCAAAACATCACGGCGCCGAAACCCAGGCGCATCAGCACGCCGGAGTAGGCGTTCATCCATCGCGGCAGCAGGTATCGCAGCGCGTTCTGGTTAAGTCCCGAAAAAGTCTTCGAGACCCCCATTGCCATATTTCCTATTAATTTCCCGTTTTTCATGAAAATATAACGCCTGGCCTCCTCTATTTGCTCAAAAAAATTCGCGAGGGGTGTGCTGTGGTGTGGAGGATTTTTCGTAATTTTGCGCAACGAAATAAATCAACGATAGCGATGATGCAAAAATTTGAAATGGTGGCGAAGACCCTGATGGGTCTCGAGCAGGTGCTGGCCGAGGAGCTGAGGGCTCTCGGCGCCGAAAACATCGAGCCGGGCAGGCGCATGGTGTCGTTTTGGGGCGACAACGAGATGCTGTACAAGGCCAATCTGTGCTGCCGCACGGCACTGCGCATACTCAAGCCTTTCTATAAATTCGAGGCCCACACCCCCGACCAGCTCTACGAGATGGCCAAGGAGTACGATTGGTCGACACTCCTCAGCCTTGACAAGACTTTTTGCATCGATACGGTGGCGTACAGCGACGACTTTACCCACTCGCACTTCGTCACTTACCGCGTGAAGGACGCCATCTGCGACTGGTTTCGCGATCGCTTTGACGACAAGCGTCCCGGCGTGCGCCTGGCCGACGCCGACATCATGATCAACGTGCACATCTCTGGCGGCAACGTCACCTTTTCGCTCGACTCGTCGGGCGAGTCGCTGCACAAGCGCGGCTACCGCGTGGCGCAGACCGAAGCGCCTATCAACGAGGTGCTGGCCGCCGGCATCATCCTGATGAGCGGATGGAGAGGCGAGGTGCCGTTTGTCGACCCGATGTGCGGCTCGGGAACGTTCCTTATCGAGGCCGCGCTCATCGCCGCCAACATCAACCCCGGCGTCTACCGCAAATCGTTCGCCTTCGAGCAGTGGCCCGACTTCGACCGCGACCTCTTCGACCGGCTCTACAACGACGACAGCCAGGAGCGCCCCGTCACCTGCCCGATCGTCGGCGCCGACATATCGCAGGCCGCCCTCGACATCGCCACGCGTAACGTCAAGAGCGCCGGCGTGGGCAAGTACGTAACCCTCGAGCGCAAGCCCATCGCCCACTGGGAGGACAGCCCCAAGCCCGCAGGCGTGCTCATCACCAATCCCCCTTACGGCGAGCGCATCAGCTCGGCCGACATGGAGGGCCTTTACTCGATGATTGGCAACCGACTCAAATTCGCCTTCCAGGGCTACCACGCCTGGATTATCGGTTACCGTGACGAATACTTCATCAAAATCGGTCTTTCGCCCTCGCAGAAGATCCCCGTGCTCAACGGCCAGCTCGAGTGCGAGCTCCGCGAATACATAATCTTCGACGGCGACAAGAAGTCGTTCCTCGCCGGCGGCGGCAAGCTCAAAGCGGACCGCCCCGCCCGTGAAGACCGTCGCGACCGTCCGCGCCGCGATGACAAATTTGATCGTCGTGACCGCAAGGACAGCAGCAACCGCTTCACCTCAAGGCGAGATGACCGATTCGAGAAACGCGACAAGTTCGAAAAGCGTGATCGATTTGACAAACGCGACAAATTCGATAAACGAGACCGCTTCGACAAGCGCGACAAATTCGACCGCAAGCCGGACTTCGAAAAGCCGCAGGAGGCGCCGTCGGAAAATCCGTTGGCAGTACGCCGCAACCCCGGGGCCCTGAAAATGATCAAAAACCGCCAGCCCAGCCTGCCGCCCACCGAGGTGACCATGCGCAAACGCGGATGGCGCAAGAAAGATGACCAAGACTAAACACCCACCACTATGAACATTCTCCTTTTAGGGTCGGGCGGCCGCGAGTGCGCCATCGCCCGCAAGATTAGCCAAAGCCCCCGCGCAGAGCATCTATATATAGCCCCCGGCAACGGAGGCACAGGCGCCTACGGCCAGAACGTGGCCCTGTCGCCCACCGATTTCCCCGCCATCGCCGACTTCGTAAAGGCCAATGCCATCGACCTGCTCGTCGTTGGCAATGAGGATCCGCTCGTGGCCGGCATCCGCGACTACATGGCTCAGCACATGCCCGGCCTGCTGATTGTTGGCCCCGGCGCAGATGGCGCCGCTCTTGAGGGCAGCAAGGACTTCGCCAAGGAGTTCATGGGCCGTCACGGCATCCCCACAGCGCGCCATAAGACTTTTACCGCTAACGAAATAGAGGAGGCGGACGCCTTCTTGGCCACACTCGCCGCCCCCTACGTGCTCAAGGCCGACGGACTGGCCGCCGGCAAGGGCGTGCTCATCCTGCCTACGCTAGACGAGGCCCGCAAGAGCCTGCGCGAGATGTTGGGAGGCATGTTCGGCCAATCATCGGCCAAGGTGGTGATCGAGGAGTTCCTCTCAGGCATCGAGTGCTCAGTGTTCGTGCTCACCGACGGCCACGGCGGCTATCGCGTGCTGCCCGTAGCCAAGGACTACAAGCGCATCGGCGAGGGCGACACCGGCCCCAACACCGGCGGCATGGGCGCAGTCAGCCCCGTACCTTTCGCCGACGCCGAGTTTATGGCCAAGGTGGACGAGCGCATCATCCGCCCCACTATCCAAGGCCTTATTGCCGAGGGTATTGACTATCGCGGCTTCATCTTCCTCGGCCTGATCAACGTGGGCGGCGACCCGATGGTGATAGAGTACAACGTGCGCATGGGCGATCCCGAAACCGAGGTGGTCATGCCCCGTCTGCTCTCCGACCTCGTGGACCTGATGGAGGGAGCCGCCAAGGGCGACCTGGCAGACATCCCCGCCGAGCACGATCCGCGTTGCGCTGCCACCGTCATGGCCGTATCGGGCGGATACCCCGGCTCATACGGCAAGGGCCTGCCCATGACCGGCGACCTCAACCCCGCCGAGTCGATACTCTTCCACGCCGGCACCAAGCTTGACGCCGACGGCACTCTGCTCACCTCCGGAGGACGCGTCATCGCCGCCACCTCTTACGGCGCCACGCTCGCCGAAGCCCTGGAGAAGAGTTACCGCGCCATCGACGCCATCGACTTCGACGGCAAGTACCTGCGCCGCGACATCGGCCAAGACGTTATGAAGAATTGACGTGTTCCGTTTTTTCCACTCACGCTATGCTGTGATTGCCGCCGGCGCGCTTGCCGTGGCCGGCGCCATATCCTACGCTGCCGTCTTCGGCCAGTCGGTTCCGGCCGGCCTTGATGGGGTAGTGGCGTCGTGGAGCGGGCCGTGGCACATCGAGCGCTGGCTCTCGCTCAGCCTTGGCATCGGTGCCAACGCGCTGATAGCCCTGCTGCTGGTGTACCTTAATAAGACGTTCAACGTGCTCCGCTGCATGACCATGCTGCAGAGCACGCTGTTTTTGTGCATGACCCTGGCCACGCCCTGGCACCTGGGCATGCTCACCTCCGGTACCGTGGTGGCGCTTGTGGCCGTGGCGTGCAGCTTCATCCTCTTTGCCGAGTACGGTCGGGCGGCTGACTGCCAGCAGAGGGTATTCCTCGTGTTCCTGCTCCTGTCGGGCGGGGTTGCGGTGGACGCCACATTTGCCGCGTTACTGCCCATATTTATATTCGCGTGCGCGCAGATGCGCGTATTCAACCTGCGCACCATCCTTGCCATCCTAATGGGCATCGCCACTCCGTGGGTTATTTTGCTCGGCTTCGGCATCGTCAAGCCCGATATGCTGGCCGTGCCGCGTTTCGCCGGTTATGCTGGCTTATCGGCCCCTGGGGCCTCGGAGGCGGCCATAGCCGCGGCCATTACGGGCTTCGTTGGCATCACCGCCTGGACGCAAAACATAATGAAAATCCTGACCTACAAGGCGCAATCGCGCGCTATGCTCAGCCTGCTCACCTTGCTTATGTTAGTGTGCGTGATTGGTATAGCCGTCGACCCTTCGGCCGCGCAGTCGATGAGCCCGTTGCTGGCCTGTTGCGCCGCCCTGCAGCTTGGCCACGCCTTCGGAGCCATCCACACCGGCCGCCGCTCGTGGATAGCGATTGCCTGCCTAATAGTCATTTACCTAACCTTTTTCGCATGGACCGAAATCTTGCTGTGGTAGAGCGCAACATCCCCTTTGTCCAGGGATTGCTCGAACCGTACTTCTCACGCGTAGAATACCTCGAAAGCGAGGACATCACCCCCGAGGCCGTAAAGGATGCCGACGCCCTGCTCGTGCGCACGCGTACACGTTGCGACGCATCGCTCCTGGACGGCTCGCGCGTGCAGTTCATCGCCACCGCAACCATCGGCCTCGACCATATCGACCAGGCCTATTGCCAGGCCCACGGTATCGAGGCCGTCAATGCCCCCGGCTGCAACGCCCCCGCCGTGGCGCAGTACGTCATGGCCTCCATCCTGGCCCTGATCAATCGCCCCATCAGCCAGTACACCATCGGCATCGTAGGCGTGGGCCACGTAGGCAGCATCGTCGAGCGCTGGGCGCGTCAGCTCGGCATGCGCGTCCTGGTCAACGACCCTCCCCGCCAGCAAGCTGAATCCGCCCCAAATGTAGGGATGCACCATGGTGCATCCTCCCCGGATAATCAGTGGAGCACCCTCGAGCAGATAGCCGCCGAGGCCGACATCATCACGTTCCACCCCACGCTCAACCCAACCTCGCGGCATATAGTCAACGCGCAATTCCTCTCCTCGCTGCGCCGCGCCCCCATCATCATCAACGCTGCCCGCGGCCCCATCGTAGACACCCCCGCGCTGGTCGAGGCCCTCGACGCCGGGCTGGTGCAGCACGCCGTGATTGACACCTGGGAGGGAGAGCCGTCGCTCGACCCCGAACTGCTGCGCCGAGCCGTGATCGCCACCCCGCACATCGCCGGCTACAGCCTGCAAGGCAAAATCCGTGCCACCCGCATGGCCCTCGACTCGCTCAGCCGCCACTTCGGCCTGCCGCGCATCGAGATGGCCGAGACGGCTCCCGACGGCGCCGCCTCCAAAGTCAGCGCTGCCGCCATCGCCGCCAGCTACGACCCATTTGTCGACACCGCCGCCCTCAAATCCGACCCCTCCGCCCTCGAGCGCCTGCGCAACACCTACCCCCTGCGCCAGGAAGTCCCCGACCTCGCCCGCTGACCGCCTCTTCTGACGCAAAAACAGGCGATAAAGGCAGAAAAAAGAGAAAAAATTTGGTCATGTCGGAAAAAATGGCTTAATTTGCACTCTGATTTGTGGCCGCGCCTGAAAAGCGCCGTGAAATGATGCGTCACGGCAGCGATATGAGCGGGTTGCCGGTCCCGCAAGCAACTTTAAAACAAAAGATTACAGATAAACCAACAACAGCCATGTCAAAGATTTGTCAGATTACGGGCAAGAAGGCGATTACTGGTTGCAACGTATCGCACTCAAAGCGCCACACAAAGCGCAAGTTCTACGTGAACCTCTTCAACAAGAAGTTCTACTGGGTTGAGCAGGGCGTATGGATTTCCCTGACCGTATCCGCCGCCGGCCTGCGCACCATCAACAAGCTCGGCCTGAACCAGGCCATGATCGACGCCTGCCAGAAGGGCTTCCTCAACCCCAAAGATATTAAATACTTAAGTCTCTAAATAAGATGGCAAAGAAAGCAAAAGGCAATCGAGTGCAGGTAATCCTCGAGTGCACCGAACATAAGGCAAGCGGCATGCCCGGCACATCGCGCTACATCACTACCAAGAACCGCAAGAACACCCCGGAGCGTCTGGAGCTTAAGAAATACAACCCCATCCTTAAGCGCATGACCATCCACAAAGAAATCAAATAAACCCACTGAGATATGGCAAAGAAAACCGTGGCCTCTCTGCAGAAGGGCGAAGGCCGTACCTATAGCAAGGTGATCAAGATGGAGAAGTCTCCCAAGACCGGCGCTTACGTGTTCAAGGAGGAGATGGTCCCCAACGACCGAGTACAAGAAGTCCTCAAATAAGAGGCACCCCCACACTATAATCATCGTGCCGCAGCGGGCCTGCAAAGCGACGCCGACGAGCGTCCGCCCCTCGGACTAACATATTTAAATACTGCATTTAAATGTACGTTATCGTAGAAATCAAAGGACAGCAGTTCAAGGCCGAGAAGGACCGTTTCCTGTATGTCCAGCACATCGAAGGCGTCAAGGAAGGCGACACCCTGGAGTTCGACCACGTGCTCCTCTCCGACGTTGACGGCGATGTGAAGGTAGGCGCACCCACCGTAGAGGGCGCTAAAGTTGTTTGCGAGGTTGAGAATCCCCTCGTGAAAGGTGACAAGGTAATCGTTTTCAAGAAGAAGCGCCGCAAGGGCTATCGCCGTAAGAACGGTCACCGTCAGCAGTTCACCAAAATCGTAATCAAAGACATAGTAGCTTAACCCTTTAAAACCTAACAGAAATGGCACATAAAAAAGGTGTAGGTAGCTCTAAGAACGGCCGTGAATCAGAAAGCAAACGCCTTGGCATCAAGATCTTCGGCGGACAGTTCTGCAAGGCCGGCAACATCATCAAGCGCCAGCGCGGCACCCAGCATCACCCCGGCCTCAACGTAGGCATCGGCCGCGACCACACACTCTACGCCCTCGTTGACGGTACCGTTAAGTTCACCGTCGGCAAGGAAGGCCGTAAGTTCATCAACGTAACTCCCCTGGGCGAGGCATAATCCTCCCCTCATCCACCCATACAAGGCTGCAGCCGCCAGGCTGCGGCCTTTGTTTTTTTACGCAAATTTTTGCCGATTTGTGTCACCTTTTCGTCAAAATATTGTCAGTGTAATTCACTTGTTTTTTCGGGAGATTGCGTCTAACTTTGCGCATCACATTACCTAACGAAATTTTGCTAATGAAAACTAAGCTTACCCTCGCCTTGCTGCTGGCCCTCTGGCTGCC
>CAMWUM010000064.1 GCA_947177435.1 uncultured Muribaculaceae bacterium | reverse complement strand
TTCATATATAGCGGTGTTGTGTCGAAAATATCCTAAATGCTGTTCAGTCAGCAAAATTACAAAAAATCCCCGACACAGCCCGTATTTTAGCGATTTTTTTATTGTGGGGTGAACAAATGGGGGAGGGGAGGCGTTTTATAGGAAAACGTTCAACTAATTAAATTTCATCTATTATGTCAGACGCAGATAAGAAAGGAAAAAAGAATTCAGTCACTCTATGGGTTGCCATCGGCGCCATCGTACTGATACTGTTGATTTTGTATTGGCTCTTTATGGCTCTTGACGTCTTCGGCGACAACGATTTAGGTGCCATCGCCCCGATGATCTTCGGCTAAAGCCGCCCGGTGACTTACTTCTGCCAGCTATAGTGGCCGTGCGACAATCTTGCTCGCACGGCTGCATACGTATTGCGCAGCGGGCGCGCCATGGCCATCAGTGGCAGGGCTATGCCTCGAGCCTTAACGCCGAGCGAGCGTAGCAGCCCGCTCCATGCGATGGCGGGGACTGTCCACGCGGCTACGGTGAGCAGCAGGGCCGCAATCCAGCCTACGGCGTTGTACGGGCCTGCCAGCCATGCGCCGGCGGCTGCCAGCAGGGGCACAAGCCAGAGGCACCATTCGCCGGCGGCCATAATCCGACGGCTGCCCTTGGCGAGGCGGCGCCCGGTGAACATGTGGGCGCGGCGGAACTCCTTGGCCCAGCGCGCGAAGGCGGGGACCTCAATATCTACAATTGAATCTTGCGACATCTCCACGGCAACGCCCCTGCCCTGGGCTATCTCGCTGACGAAGATATCGTCGTCGCCATTGCGGAGGTTGAGCGAGCGCGAAAATCCCTTGTTGTCGAAGAAGGCCTGGCGGCGATAGGCCAGGTTGCTTCCGCAGGCACGGTACGTCTTGCCGCTGAGGGCGGAGAGAAGCCACGCTGCGCTGTCGGCGGCGAGGTCGAACTGCTTGGTGAGAAATCCGCGCGCGGCCGGACGCCCGTAGCCAAGCACGATGTCGACGTCGGGGTCGGCCAGTGGGCTCATCATCGACACGAGCCAGCGGTCGGAGTTGACCTTCGTGGTGGCGTCGGTTATTACCACGGCCTCGCCCTTGGCGGCCTTGACGCCGAGGGTGAGCGCAAGCTTTTTGCGGCTGAGGTTGCGCGCGCCGTCGGGGGTAAAGGTCAGGTAGATGTTGGGATAAGTGTTGCGCAGCAGCTTCACGGCCATGCTCACTTCCTCCTCCGAGCCGTCGTTGACGACGATAACTTCGTAGCCGGGCATGTAATCCTGCTCGAGCATTGCGGGCAAGTGGCGGGCGAGCGATTCAGAGTCGCCGCGTGCGTACACGATGACCGAGGCCCATGGCAGGCTGAGGGTGTCGACTTGCCTATCTCCGCTGTCGCACAGGCGCTTATGACGGCGCAGCCTCCACAGGCGGCGGCAATAGACGAGGCAAATGTATGCCAGGGCTGCTAAGGCCAGCCCAAGGAGTATGATGGAAGCGACAGGCAAATGGAAATCGAACTGTATCATCGTGTAGGAATTGCTCCACAAAATTACAACTTTTTTCCGACACTCGCAACAAAAAAATCCAAAATCCACTTTTCTTTTGCCGGCGGGCAATAATCGGCGATACGTGCGCGTTATTTAGAGTAGACCATTCAAGCCCACTGATGCAATATTACAGCTCGAAGCTCCAATCAGGCAATGTCGATTTCCGCCAGGCTGTCCTGCAGTGCATTGCCCCCGATGGAGGGTTGTATATCCCTCTCGACCTGCCTCGCCTGCCCCAGGCGGTGTTCAACAACATATCCGAAATGTCGCTCGGCGAGGTTTCGTACTTCCTCATCAACGCGCTGCTCAGCGCCGACCTGCCCTCGGCCACCATCAAGCGCATTGTCGGGGAGGCGCTTTCGTTTCCCATCCCATTGGTTAAGGTGGAGGAGGGCATCTACGCTCTCGAACTCTTTCACGGCCCGACCCACGCCGTCAAGGATGTGAGCGCACGCATGCTCGGACGCATCCTCGGAGCCTTGCGCCCCGGCGAGGACAAGCCCATCAACGCCTTGCTGGCTACCAACGGCAACTCTGGCAACGCCATTGCCCACGGCCTGTACGGCGTGCCGGGCGTCAACGTTGTGGCCCTATACCCCAAGGGGCTGCCGCAGAAGCGGATAGCCCAACTGTCGACCCTGGGAGGCAATATCCACCCCGTGAGTGTCAACGGCACTATCGACCAGTGCCGTAAGATGATAGGCGATGCCCTGCGTGACGAGAAGTTCAGCCAGGAGATGCGCTTGACCATCGCCAACTCGCTCAATATCGGGCGCGTCCTCCCCAACATCATAACTTATTTCTGGGCCTATGCCCAGTTGCTGCAGACTGACCAGAAGCCCGACGGCGTGTGGATGTCGGTGCCCACCGGCAACGGCGGCAACCTCGTGGCCGGCTGCTACGCCAGGCTCATGGGCCTGCCCGTTGAGCGGCTCATAGGAGCCTGCAATGCCAACGGCGGCTTCGACCGCCTGCTGCACGGCCAGCCGATGCTGCAGGACACGGTCAAGACTCTGGCTTTCGGCATGGATACGCCTCGCCCATGCAACACGCCTCGCTTCGAGGCTCTGTGCGGCGGCGACATGGCGCGCCTGAGGGAGAGCGTCGGCAGCAGGTCGTGCACCGACGAGGAAATCAGCCGGGCCATCGTGGACGTGTACGAGCGCACGGGCTATCTGCTCGAGCCCCACTCGGCCACGGCCTACATTAGCCTCAAAGAGTCCCTGCCCGAGGGCAAGACCGGCATATTCATGGCCACGTCGCATCCCTACCGCTCGGCCGGCCTTATCAATTCGCTCTTGGGCTTGCATTTGGAATTGCCCGGCGCGCCAAAGGCAGGCAATGGAGAGGGACGCGCCTCGGCGATGCTACCGCCCACCTACCCGGCGCTGCGCAAGTATGCTCTGACGATTGACGATAAGAAATGATGCCATGCGCCTGAGCCGACTGATACTGAGACTGGCTGGGTGGCACGTGGAGGCTACCGCCCCCGACATCGCCAAGTGCGTGATATGCGTGGCCCCGCACACCAGCAACTGGGACTTTATCATCGGCAAGCTCGCCTACGCCTCCATCGGCAGGCGGGCGTCGTTTATGATGAAGAGCACGTGGTTCTTTTTCCCCCTCAACTATATCTTCAAGGCCATGGGCGGCATACCCGTGCGCCGAGGCGACAAGGCTGCGGGCCAGTCGCTGGTGGCCGACGTTGCCGCCAGGCTCGAGCAGGCCGACAGATTGCAGATAGCCATCACGCCCGAGGGCACGCGCTCGCGCACGACAGAGTGGCGCACGGGCTTTCTGCGCATTGCCCGGCAGGCGGGCGTGCCGTGCGTGCTCGCCGCCATCGATTACAGCCGGCGGCTCGTGGTGATCGACCGCGTGTTCTGGCCCGACGACGACATTGAGGCCGACATGCGCCAGATAAAAGATTATTACAAACCATTCATAGGGAGGCATCCCGAAAAATTTACCGCAGAATGACAACCATGAATAATTACGATGATATGAAGGTGGCGGCCCTGCCGCTCGACATACGCTCGGGCGAACCCGAGGCCAACCGCCGCATGGCGCAGATCATGATTGAGGCGCTTCCGCCCGGTGTCGACATCCTTGTGCTTCCAGAACTATTCACCACAGGCTTCGTGCCCAACGCCGCCAAGTGTGCCGCAATGGCCGAGGACAACGACGGGCCCACGATGCAGATGGTGCGTAGCCTGGCCGCCAGCCGAGGCATGGCCATCGCCGGCACATTCCTGGCCCGCACTGGCGACAGGCTTTATAACCGTGCGTTCTTCGTCGAGCCGGGCGGTGATGCCATGTTCTACGATAAGCGCCACCTGTTCATGCTCAGCGACGAGTCCAAGATAATGACCCCCGGCACAGCGCTGCCCCCGACGTACCGCTACCGCGGTTGGAACATAAGCATCATCGTATGCTTCGACCTGCGCTTCCCCACATGGTGCCGAAACCTCGGCTTGCGTTACGACCTGCTGCTCGTGCCGGCCAACTGGCCCAAGCGCCGTCGTCACGCTTGGAAAACGCTGCTCGAGGCCCGCGCCATCGAAAACCAGGCCTACGTGGTGGGCGCCAACCGCGGAGGCGCCGACTTTGAGAATGAAACATACATGATAGACTATATTGGCAAGATTATGAGCGTCGACCAGGCTTCGACAGTGTTTGCCACATTCAAGAAGTCAGCCCTGGTGAAATACCGCCAAGACTTCCCCGTGTGGGAGAGTGCCGACCATTTCACCTTATAATGATGTTGATATGAAATCTGTAGTAGTTGGTATCGGCGAGGTGCTTTGGGATATGCTGCCCGATGGGAAGAAAATCGGCGGAGCACCAGCCAATTTCGCTTATCACGTATCGCAGTTCGGCCTCGACAGTTGTGTGGCCAGTGCCGTCGGCCACGACGTGCTTGGTGACGAAATCTTAGAAATCTTTGATGAGAAAGGCCTCAGTTCGCTTGTTCCTAAGGTGGCATACCCTACCGGCACGGTGCAAGTAGAACTCGATGCTGATGGCATACCTAAATACGACATCAAGGAGCACGTGGCTTGGGACAATATACCGTTTAGTCCTGAACTTGAAGCCTTGGCTAAGCGCACGCGCGCTGTATGTTTCGGCTCGCTCGCTCAGCGTAGCGACGTGTCCCGCACCACCATTCTGCGCTTCCTCGATGCGATGCCCACGACTGACGACGCCCTAAGGGTTTTCGATATCAATCTGCGCCAAAATTTTTACACAGAGGATGTAATCAATGCGTCGCTAAACCATTGTAACATTCTTAAGATTAATGACGAGGAACTCGTGACCGTAAGCCGCATGATGGGCTTCCCCAATATCGATCCGCAAGACCAATGCAGGATGCTTCTCACCAAGTACGGGCTGAAAATGCTCATCCTCACCTGCGGCATCAATGGCAGCTACGTATTCACCCCGAGCAACGTATCATTCCAGCCCACACCCAAGGTGGAGGTGGCCGATACCGTCGGCGCCGGCGACTCGTTCGCCGCTGCCTTCATCTCCTCAATCCTCAAAGGCAAGACCGTAGAGCAGGCCCACAAGACCGCCGCAGATGTATCTGCCTATGTCTGCACCCAAGCCGGAGCCATGCCCATCCTCCCCGCTTCCCTCACAGACTGATAATAGGTTAAACCCGTGTAATTCAGCCCCGCCTCCGTATTCTGGAGGCGGGGCTGAATGCATATAAAAGAAAATCCAAAAGATTGAATTTCAATCTTTTGGATTTGTTGGTGACCCCCGAGGGGCTCGAACCCTCGACCCGCTGATTAAGAGTCAGCTGCTCTACCAACTGAGCTAGGGAGTCATTTGTTTCTCAATTGCGGTGCAAAGTTAAGGACTTTTTTTGAATCCACCAAATTTATTTCGACTTTTTTTGCTCAAATGCTTAATTTTTTTTGAAAAGGGGTTAAAAACGCCCCAAAACATGGGTTTCGGGGCGTATGATGGGTCAGTTTTCGTCGGGAGCGGGGGCGTTGCCGGAGTGGTGGAGCTCGTTGTAGGCGGTGGGGCTCATGCCAAACATTTCGCGGAAGTTGGTCGAGAAATTGTTGGGGTGCTTGAAGCCTACGAGGTAGCTGACCTCGGCCACGGTGAGCTTTTTATCGCTCAGGAGCTTGGCGGCTTGCTGCAGGCGCATGTTGCGTATGAAGTCGCGCGTGGTCTGGTTGGTGAGTTCTTTGAGTTTGCGGTGCAGGTGCACGCGGCTGATGCCGATTTCCTCGGCGATGGTCTCTACGGTGATTTCCGAGTCGCCGATGTGGCGGTTGACCACTCGCATCACGCGCTCCATCAGTTTGTCATCGTTGGATGCAACCTTTATCTCTTCGAGTTTGCCTTCCTGCTTCTGGCTGCCGCTGAACACGTTGCGCAGCCTCTGCACGTTATCGACGAGGTTGTGGATGGTGCGGATGAGGATATTAATGTTGAATGGCTTGGTGATGTAAGCGTCGGCTCCCGACTCGAGACCCTCGAGGTTGTCTTCCTCGCGGTTCTTGGCGGTGAGCATCACGATGGGGATGTGGTTGAGGTTGATGTTCTGCTTGACTTTGCGGGTGAGTGTGATGCCGTCGATGCCTGGCATCATCACGTCGGTGAGCAGCAGGTCGGGGGCCTGCTTGCAGATGGCCTGGAAGGCCGACTCGCCGTTGGAGAAGGCCGTCACGCGGAACATCTCGCTGAGGTTGTCGAGAAGGTACTGGCGCACGTCGGCGTCGTCCTCGACGATGTAGATGAGTTTGTTGCGCTTCTTGCCGGCGGAAGTGGTGTCAGGCGTTTCTGGCACCACTTCGTGGGCCATGGTGATAGACTTCTGTTCGTGCACTCTGGGGGCGGCCTTGGCCGTTTCGGTCACAAGCTGGTCGGGCTTGAGGTGGTCTTTGCCAAGGGGGATGCGCACGACGAACTGCGTGCCGGGGCCTGCGGGGTTGTCGTTGATTTCGATAGTGCCGTAATGGAGCTTGACGAGCGAGTGGGTGAGGTGCAGGCCGATGCCGGTGCCGGAGGTGTGGTTGTTGGCCACCTGGTAGAAGCGTTCGAACACGTGCTGGCGCTCGCTCTTGGGGATGCCGATGCCGTTGTCGGTGACGGATATCTGGGCGTATTGGCGCAGCGGCCCGTCGCATGCGGGATCCTGGCCCTGCGAGAGGCGTATGTCTACTTTGCCGCCATTGGGGGTGTACTTGATGGCGTTGGACACGAGGTTCATAATGATCTTGTCGATGTTCGACACGTCGACGTATGCGTCCACGTCGTCAATTTCTTCGGTGTCAAAGGTGAGGGTAATGTCCTTGGCTTTTGCGGCAGGTTGGAAGAGTTGGAACACGTCGTTGATGAAGCCCTTGAGGCTAACCTTCTGGAATGTCAGGCGCATCTGCTTGTTGTCGATTTTGCGGAGGTCCATCAGTTCGTTGACCAGGCGGAGGATGCGCTGCGAGTTGCGCAGCATGGTGCGGTAGGCTCCTTGGCGTCCGGAGTCGTCATCCTCGTCGATAAGTTTTTGCAGCGGGCTCATTACCAGGGTGAGGGGAGTGCGGATTTCGTGCGAGATGTTGGTGAAGAACTGGAGCTTCGACTCCTTGATCTCAGACTCGTGCACGCGCTGGGCCTCCTTCATGCGGGCATTGTGGCGCTGGCGAAAGTAGCGGTACAACAGGCATACGGCCATGATTGCGATGATTGCATAGATCAACTGGGCCCACCAGGTCATGTACCACACCGGGGCAATGTTTATCTTGATTTCGATGGGGTCTGACTCGATGCCATTGTCGATTGCCTTGATCTTGAGCGTGTGGTTGCCGCTCTCGACATTGGTGAACGTCAGCAGCAGGGGGCCTCCGAAGTGCTGTGGTGCGCTCTTGGCGGGCATCTTTTCCCAGTCGCCGCCGTCGAACGAGTACAGGAACTCGGTGCGCGATGAGTGGGTGAACTGCTTGGTGTTGAATTCGATGGAGAACGAGTTGTCGTTGGGGCCGAGCCTGAACACCTTGGCTTCGGAGACGGGGGCGTCGATGATGGTGCGCGAGCCCGACTTCATGCCTGCGCGCACGGGGGTGTTGCCGATGTAAAAGTCGGTGATGCGCAGGTCGTATTTTCGGCCTTTCTTGGCGATTTTTTCCGGATCGAAGAATGTAAGGCCGTTGATGCCGCCGAAGAACATGATGCCGTTGCGCTTGTCGAAGAATGACGTTTTCTTGTAAAACTCGTTGCCTTGCAGGCCGTCCTCGACCGTGTAGTTCACGAACTCTCCCGTCTCAGGCTTAAATCGCGACAGACCGGCGTTGGTGCTGATCCAGAGATAGTCGCCGTCGTTTTCGATTGCGTACACCGAGTTGCTTGGCAGTCCTTCGATGGCGGTGTATGCGCTTTCGATTGAATCGTTGCTGAGGTTGAATCCGAACAGGCCGGTGGTGGTGCCGAGCCACAGGACATTTCGCTTAGGATCTTCGTGTATGGTGTTGATGATCAGGTCGGGGCGCAAGTGCGTCACCTTTACGCCCCTGTCGAGTTTATAGAGGCCGTTATAAGTGCCCACGTACAGGCAGTTGTCAATTTTCGACTGGGTGAGGCATGTGGTCCAGGCGTTGAGTTCGGCGTTGAGCAGAGTGCTCTTGCCGGCTGTGCCCGTTTCGGGTGAATATCGGAATAGGCCGCTGCCCATAGTGGCGAACATAATGCTGCCTTTGTCGGTCTCTGCGACGTCAAACACACGTAAAACTTCAAGGCCGTTTTCGTCATAGAGGGGCACTTTTTTGAAAGAGCCTGTCTGTTTGTCGAGGATTCCGACACCGCCGTCGTAAGATGCCACCCATAGGTCGCCTCGCGAGTCCTCGAATATGCAAAAGATTACTTTTGGCAGCGAATCGCCTGAGATGTGGCGGCTCGACGTAAAGGATGGATCTACGGCGTAGATGCCGTCGTTGTCGGTGCCGACCCACAGCGTGCCCTGTTTGTCGCGGTATAGAGTGGTGACGCATGACGTACCGATCAACGACTCGTCGAACGATGCCTTTTGGTTTATCGAATAGAATCCGCCGTCGGCATATGGCACCATCAGCACGCCTTTCTGGTAGATGCCCACCCATCGGTTGCCGTACTGGTCGAGGGTTATGGTGTGCACCTTGGTATTGTTGGAGTTTGCCAGGGGCAGTGGCTCGCTGATGGTGTTGCCGGTGGATGGGATGAACTTTTTGATGCCCTGGCCGTCGGTGGCGATGAGGATGGAGCCGTCGCCGTGGTCGGCGTAAACGTTCATTATCTTCATGTGGCTGTCGGCTGGGGTGAAGGCCATCGACTCGAACTTGTCGTCATGGTTGTCGTAGCGCCACAGACCTTTGCCTCGGCTGCCGGCGAAGAGGATGCCGACGCGGCCGACTGGGAACGA
>CAMWUM010000063.1 GCA_947177435.1 uncultured Muribaculaceae bacterium | reverse complement strand
CAATTTCGCTCAAAAATTTGGCAATATGGCCCAATCACAACACTTTTTTGGCCATTTTAGCAAAAAAAGCCTTATCTTTGCATTATGATTGACCAAATATTCGAGCCCCGCGTCTACTGGGGCATACTCATTGGCATGGCCGCGCTGGCCGTGGTGGTATTCGTGTCGCTCCTGTTCGTCACGGCCGGTTACGGCGTGATGTACAACCGCCGCTGGGGTCCGGCCGTGGGCAACCGCCTGGGTTGGATACTGATGGAGGCGCCTTCGTTTTTGGCCATGGGCGCCCTGTGGCTGCTGAGCGCCCGGCGCGCCGAGGCAGCGCCGGCGGTGATGGCCGGGCTGTTTCTGTTCCATTACTTCCAGCGCTCGTTCGTGTTTCCGCTGCTGATCAAGGGCAAAAGCCTGATGCCGCTGTCGATTGTGGCCATGGGCGTAACGTTCAACCTCATCAACGCCTACCTGCTCGGCGGCTGGATCTTCTATGTGTCGCCGTCCGGTGCCTACGCTACCGACTGGCTGTGGAGCCCGGCATTTGTGTGCGGCACGGTCATATTCTTCGCCGGCATGGCCATCAACTGGCACTCTGACTATATCATACGCCACCTGCGCAAGCCCGGCGACCGAGGCCACTACATACCGCGCGGCGGCATGTTCCGCTTCGTCACCTCGGCCAATTATCTGGGCGAGTTTGTCGAGTGGGTCGGATTTGCCGTGCTCACCTGGTCGTGGGCCGGAGCCGTGTTCGCCCTCTGGACCTTCGCCAACCTCGCCCCCCGAGCCCGCTCACTCCACAGGCGCTACCTGAGCGAGTTCGGCGACGAGTATGCCTCTCTGCGCAGACGGTACATTATACCATTTATATATTAGAATGACGATGAAACTTTTCACACCCGGCCGCATAGGCCCCGTTACCCTCCGCAACCGCGCCATCCGCTCGGCAGCTTTCGAGGGCATGGGCAAGGACAACAACCCCACCGACATGCTGCGCGACTACCATTGGAGCGTGGCCGAGGGCGGCGTGGGCATGACCACGCTGGCCTATGCGAGCGTCAACCGCTCCGGCATCTCATTCGACACTCAACTGTGGCTCAGGCCTGAAATAGTCGGCCCGCTCCGCCTGATCACCGACGGCATACACCAGCGCGGTGCCAAGGCCTCGATCCAGATTGGCCACTGCGGCAACATGACCCACTGGCGCACAGCCGGCGGCATGCCCGTGGGCGCATCGTCGGGATTCAACCTTTACTCCCCCACCATCGTGCGCGGCCTCAAGCCCGACGAAATAAAGCAGATAGCCAAGGACTTCGGCGATGCCGTGCGCACGGCCCGCGATGCGGGGTTTGACTGCGTGGAGGTGCACGCCGGCCACGGTTACCTCATATCGCAATTCCTCTCGCCTTACACCAACCACCGCCGCGACGGCTTCGGAGGCTCGCTCGACAACCGCATGCGCATGATGCGCATGTGCATGGAGGAGGTGATGGAGGCCGCAGGCTCCGACATGGGCGTGCTGGTCAAGACCAACATGCGCGACGGCTTCAAGGGCGGCCTCGAAATCGACGACTGCATCACCGTGGCCAAGGAATTGGAACGTCTTGGCGCCCACGCGCTTGTGCTCTCGGGCGGATTTGTCAGCAAGGCCCCGATGTACGTGATGCGCGGCGAAATGCCCATCTACTCGATGACGCATTACATGCCCCAGCTGTGGCTCAAATACGGCGTGCGCATGTTCGGCAAGATGATGATTAAGGATGAGCCGTTCCGCGAATTGTACTTCCTCGACGATGCCCGGCGCTTCAAGCAGGAACTCAAATTGCCGCTCGTCTATGTCGGCGGCGTGGTCAGCCGCCAGGGCATGGAGACGGTGCTTGACCGCGAGGGCTTCGACTTCGTGCAGATGGGACGCGCGCTGATCAACGACCCTGCCTTCGTCCGCCACCTGTCGGAGGGCTGTGAGCGTTGCGGCTGCGACCACGTCAACTATTGCATCGCCCGCATGTACTCGCGCGAGATGGCCTGCCATAAGCACCTCGACGACCTGCCTAAGGGCATCGTCCGCGAAATCGAAGGAATCAAGGCTCGAGATGGCAAGCGTTGAAGTGTTCAAGGGCAAAACGGCACTCGTGACCGGAGCCAGCAGCGGCATCGGACTCGAGTTTTGCCGTCAGCTGGCCGGCATAGGCGCCAACCTCGTGATGGTCAGCAACCAGGAAACCCAACTCGCCGACTGCGTCCGCCAGATCTCCTCGGACAGCGGCGTCAGAGTCGACTGCCTGTGCCTCGACCTCACCCGGCCCGACTGCGCCGAGCGCCTGCTCGAGCATACCGACAGCCTCGGCATCGAGGTCGACCTGCTCATCAACAATGCCGGCATCTTCTCGTTCGCCCCTCTGCTCGATACCCCCGACGGCAAAATCAACGCCTTCGTCGACCTGCACATGCGCGCCGTCACCGCCCTGTGCGTGGCCTATGGCCGGCGCATGTGCCAGCGAGGCGGCGGCTACATCCTCAATATGTCTTCGATGTCATGCTGGATGCCCATGCCCGGCCTGGCAATGTACTCAGCCACCAAAGCATACATCCGCGCCATGTCGCGCGCCCTCCACTGCGAACTCCGCGAGAGCGGCGTCTCAGTCACAGTGGCCTGCCCCGGCGGCATATCCACCACCCTATTCGGCCTGCCTGACAATCTGATGCGCCTCGCCCTGCGCCTGGGCGCAGTCGACACCCCCGAGCACTTCGTGCGCAAGGCCTTAAAAAAGACCGCCCGTCGCCGCCAGCAATACATCAACGGCCTCCTCAACCGCCTGGCCATCGTCTTCGTCGCCAGCCTCCCCCGCCGCCTGCGCCTCACCATCAAGCACCGCCTCCTCGACCGCGGAATCACCCGCCCCTAAACGATGCGGGGAAGATTGAAATTATAGGCGGGAGAATGGCGGGAATGTGAGTTTTTTTCACTAATTTTGCGGAATAATTGGTAACTGGCGCCCTGCGGACGTCATTAAATGATATTTCTATGGAAAAGAATTTCAAACGCACCCTCATAACCACCGCTTTGCCTTATGCTAATGGCCCGGTGCATATCGGCCATCTGGCCGGCGTATACGTTCCTGCTGATATTTATGCGCGCTATCTGCGCCTGCAAGGCCGCGAGGCTCTGCTCGTCGGCGGCAGCGATGAGCATGGCGTGCCCATCACTCTCAAGGCCCGCAAGGAGGGCGTGACTCCGCAGGACATCGTGGACCGCTACCATAATATCATTAAGGATTCGTTTGAGGAGTTTGGCGTGACGTTCGACGTGTACTCCCGCACGACGAGCGACATTCACACTGAGACGGCCTCGGAGTTTTTCCGCCATCTTTACGACAACGGCAAGTTTATCAAGCAGACGTCGATGCAGCCTTACGACGAGCAGGCGGGCGAGTTCCTGGCCGACCGCTACGTGGTGGGCACCTGCCCCAAGTGTGGCTTCGACGGCGCTTACGGCGACCAGTGCGAGAAGTGCGGCAGCAGCCTCAACGCCAGCGACCTCATCAACCCGCATTCGGCTCTGACCAACGCCCCCGTCACCCTGAAAGAGACCACGCACTGGTACCTCCCCTTGGACCAGTACGAGGGCGCGCTGAAGGAGTGGATTCTTGACGGACACAAGGAGTGGAAGACCAACGTGTACGGCCAGTGCAAGTCGTGGATCGACCTGGGCCTGCAGCCCCGCGCCGTGAGCCGCGACCTCGATTGGGGCGTGCCCGTGCCTGTGGAGGGCGCCGAGGGCAAGGTGCTTTACGTATGGTTCGACGCCCCCATCGGATATATCTCCAACACCAAGGAAATCCTGCCCGACACGTGGGAGACCTGGTGGAAAAATCCTGAGACGCGCATCATCAACTTCATCGGCAAGGACAACATCGTGTTCCATTGCATCGTGTTCCCTGCTATGCTGATGGCCTACGGCGACGGCTACCAACTGCCCGACAACGTGCCGGCCAACGAGTTCCTCAACCTCGAGGGCAACAAGATATCCACCTCGCGCAACTGGGCCGTATGGCTCCACGAGTACCTGCGCGAGTTCCCCGGCAAGCAGGACGTGCTGCGCTACATGCTCACTGCCAACGCTCCCGAGACCAAAGATAACGATTTCACCTGGGCTGAATTCCAGGCCCGCAACAATAACGAACTGGTGGCCACGCTCGGCAACTTTGTCAACCGTGCCATCGTACTCACCCACAAATACTTCGGCGGAGTAGTGCCCACTCCCGGCAAGTTTGAGGCCGTAGACGAGGCGGCTTTTGCCGACATCCTGACCACCAAGACCGAACTCGACGAGTGCATGGAGACGTTCCGCTTCCGCGAGTCGGCCAACCGCGCCATGGAGATGGCCCGCATCGGCAACCGCTACCTGCAGGAGACCGAGCCTTGGAAAGTGGCCAAAGCCGATATGGAGCGCTGCGGCACCATCCTCTACGTGGCCCTGCAAATCTGCGCCGACCTGGCCATCGCCTTCGACCCGATGCTGCCGTTCATGGGCGCCAAACTCGCCGGCCTCCTTGGCCTTGGCGACATCGACGCTGCCGCGCGCGGCAAGGGCCATGACGTGGACTGGAGCATGATTGGCCGCACCGACCTGGTGAAGCCCGGCACGAAGATCGGCGAGCCCGAACTGCTGTTCGAAAAAATAGACGACAGCGTGGTGGCCGCCCAGCTGGCCCGTCTGGAGCGCATCAAGGAGGAAAATACAATCGCCAACTTCAAGGCCGAGCCTCAAGCCGAGGACGTTGACTTCGAAACGTTTACAAAGAGCGACCTGCGAGTTGGCACCGTGCTCGAATGCAAGAAAGTGCCCAAGGCCGACAAACTGCTGCAGTTTCTCATCGACGACGGCCTGGAAAAGCGCACCATCGTCAGCGGCATCGCCAAATACTACAATCCTGATGAATTGGTGGGCAAGCAAGTGTGCTTCATCGCCAACCTGCCTCCCCGCAAGCTCAAAGGCATCGTATCGCAGGGCATGATCCTCAGCGCCGAGGACGCCAACGGCAATCTCGTGCTCATCGCCCCGAGCGCCCCCGTGGCCCCGGGCGTGAAAATCGGTTAAGCGATGAAGCCGCGCATCCTTATCATATACACCGGTGGCACCATCGGCATGATTGAGGACCCTAAGACCAAGGTGCTCAGGCCGTTTGACTTCACCCACCTGATGGAGAACGTGCCGAAAGTCAAGAAGCTCGACTATGTGATCGACAACGTGCAGTTTGACCCGCCCATCGACTCGTCTGACATGGACGTGGCCCATTGGCAGGAGATAGCCCGCACGATAGTGGAAAACTACGACAAGTACGACGGATTCGTCGTGCTGCACGGCACCGACACGATGGCCTACACGGCCTCAGCCCTGTCATTCATGCTCGAAAACCTGCGCAAGCCGGTGATAATCACCGGTTCGCAGTTGCCCATCGGCGAGGTGCGCACCGACGGTGAGGAGAACCTCATCACCGCCCTGCAGATCGCAGCTGCCGCCGACCGCGACGGCCGCCCGATGGTGCAGGAGGTGGCTATACTGTTCGAGAACGACCTGCTGCGCGGCAACCGCGCCACCAAGCATTCGGCCAACAATTTCGACGCCTTCAAGAGCCACAACTACCCGCCGCTGGCCAAGATTGGCCTGGGCATCACTTTCGACGCCGACGCTCTGCAGCGCTCGTCGTCGCTGCCGCCGCTCAATCCGCGCTACGCGATGGACCCCTCGGTGGCGAGCATCGACCTCTTCCCCGGCATGAAGGAGAGTACGCTTCGCCACATGCTGTCGGCTCCCGGAGTGAAGGGCGTGGTGATGCGCACCTTCGGTGCTGGCAATGCCCCGACTGCCGACTGGTTTGTCAATACCGTAAAGGAGGCAGTAGACCGCGGGCTCATCATCGTCAACGTCACGCAGTGCCCCAGCGGCATCGTGCATCCTCGCTACCAGGCCGGCGACAAGCTCGAGGCCATCGGCGTGATTTGCGGGCGTGACATTACTTTCGAGGCTGCCATCACCAAGCTGATGTTCCTGCTGGGCATCGGCCTGCCGGCTCAAGCCATCAAAAAATACCTCAACACCGCCCTCTGCGGCGAAGTGACCATATGAAGATATTCTCTAACGAACAAATACGCGCCATTGAGCAGTACACCATCGCCCACGACGGCGTCACGGCCCTCGACCTCATCGGCCGCGCCGCCGTAGGCATTGCCGAGGAGATAGCCAAGCGATGGGAGCCGGACACGCGCACCGTGGCTTTCTGCGGATGGGGCAACAATGGCGCCGACGGCCTCGATGCCTGCCGCCTGCTGATGCAGAAGGGCTTCGACCCGGAGATACACCTGTTCAACATCGGCGGCCAGCGCCTGTCGGCTGAGTGCGCAGCCTGCCGCGACCGCCTGTTGGAGGAATTTCCCGACTGTCGCCTCCACGAGATACGCCAATCGTTCGAGATTCCCGACCTCGACCGCGACTGCCTGGTGATCGACGCCATATTCGGCAGCGGTCTCAACCGCCCCCTGCCCCAGAGCCTGAGCATGCTCGTGCGCGCCATCAACGATTCGGGCGCCGACATCGTGGCCATAGACCTCCCCTCGGGCCTGCAAGGCGAGTGGAATGCCAACACCATATACAGCAACATCATACACGCCACCCTCACCATCGCCATCGGGTATCCCAGACTGGCGTTCTTCATCGACGACAACTCCGAACTCATCGGCAGCTGGGTCACCGTCAATATCGGCCTCAACCCCCAGGCTGTGAGGGCTACGCAGTATCCCTACTATCTCATCACCGACTCCAACGTGCGCCGCATCCTGCGCCAGCGGCGCCCCGAATACACCAAGGCCGACTACGGCTCGGCCCTCATCTGCGCCGGGTCGCACGGCATGATGGGCGCCGCCGTGCTCGCCACCCGCGGCTGCCTGCGCGCCGGCGTGGGCAAGGTGACGTGCTACTCGCCCAAGTGCGGATATTACGTGATGCAGACGGCCGTGCCCTGCGCCATGTTTCTGCAAGACCCGCATGACGCGTCTATCAGCGACATCACCCTGCAGCGCGACTACCACGCCGTGGCCATCGGCCCGGGCATAGGCACCAGTTCGGTCACCATCAACGCCCTCGACAACTTCCTGCGCGTGGCCAATGCCAACGGTCGCCCGCTTGTGCTCGACGCCGACGCCCTCAACTGCATAGCCCTGCGCCCGATAATGCTCAACTACGTGCCTGTCATGTCGGTGATTACGCCTCACGTGGGCGAGTTTGACCGCATGTTTGGCGATCAGCCCTCGCACGAGGCGCGCCTCCGCAAGGCCATCGAGGTGGCCCGCGAGCATAACATCGTGGTCGTGCTCAAAGGACGCTACACTGCTGTGGTGCGCCCCGACGGCAAGGTGCACATCAACTCGTCCGGCACCCCCGCCCTGGCCACGGCAGGCAGCGGCGACGTGCTCACCGGCATTATCACGTCATTCATGGCCCAAGGCTACACCCCCGAGCTCGCCGCCATCCTCGGCGTCTACATCCACGGCGCTGCCGGCATCCTCTGCGAGGAGCGCCACGGCGCCTACGGCACAATCGCCTCCGACATAGCCGACGCTGTGGGCCGTGCCATCACCCTGCTCCTCAACTGATTGCCCTGCCATGAAAGACCTTAGGCCCATCCGCGGACGGCAGTACATCCTCGACTGCATAGCCCAAGGCGAACATCAGCAGCAGGATTTCAAGTACGCCATCAGCGACGCCCGCAAGATTGCCCGCTCCATTTCCGCCTTCGCCAACTGCGAGGGCGGCCACCTGCTGGTGGGCGTCAAGGACAGCGGCGCCATCGCCGGCGTGCGCAACGAGGAGGATGTCTACGTCATCGAGCAGGCAGCCCAACTCTACTGCCGTCCGGCCCAAGAGGTGGAGTTCACTGCGTTCAACACCGGCGAGACCGGAATCGTGATCCGCGCCCGCATAGCCAAGAGCCCTGTGCGCGCCGTCATGGCCCAGGAGCCCGATCTCTCGTGGCGAGCCTACTGGCGCGTAGCCGACGAAAACATCGCCGCCCATCCCCTGCAAGTACGTGCCTGGCAGCGCGAAGCCGACGGCACAGCCGAAACCATGAGCCTCGACGGCATCGAGATGGCCCTGCTCCGCCACGTCTCCGCTCAGGCCCCCGTCCCTATCGAGACCGCCATCCGCGCCCTCCCATGCTCGCGCCAAACCGCCGAAGCCGCTATCGTCCGCCTCGCCTCAATGCGCCTCCTCGCTTTCTCCTTCACTCCATCCCGCGGCTTCTCCCTCCTCCTCCCCGAATAAATTGATTAACTCTCCTATAAATATGGAATCGAAAAAACTTTTTTTGCTCGATGCTTTCGGGCTGATATATAGGGCGTATTATGCGCTCATTCGTGCGCCGCGCGTAACATCGAAGGGTCTCAACACTTCGGCCATTTTCGGGTTTTGCAATACGCTTGACGACGTGCTTCGCAATGAGGAACCTGACTACATCGCCGTGTGCTTCGACCCGCCCGGGGGGCATACGTTCCGCCACGACGCCTACCCCGAATACAAGGCCCAGCGCGAAAAGCAGCCCGAAGACATCACTCTCTCAATACCTTACATTAAGGCCATACTCGAGGCCTACCGCGTGCCCATCATCGAAAAGGAGGGCGTGGAGGCCGACGACGTGATTGGCACGCTTGCCCACCGCGCCTCAGCCGAGGGCTACGAAACGTACATGATGACGCTCGACAAGGACTATGGCCAACTCGTGCGCGACAACGTGCTATGGTATCGCCCGGGCCTCAAAGGCAAGGGCTTCGAGATTCGCGGCCCGCAGCAAGTGGCCGAACTGTACGGCATCGACAGGCCCGAACAAGTAATTGACTTGCTGGCTCTCGAAGGCGACAAGAGCGACAACATCCCCGGTTGCCCGGGAGTGGGCGAACTCACCGCAGCCAAACTGATCAAAGAGTGG